>JBBRNU010000497.1:0-3929 GCA_038230115.1 Chthonomonadales bacterium
AGGTTGCGAACGCGGCGATGACGCGCGCCCTGCGCGCCGTCTCGACCGAGCGCGGTCACGATCCCGCCGAATTTACGCTGCTGGGGTTCGGCGGCGCGGGCGGCCTGCACGTCTGCGCGCTGGCCGAAGCGCTTGGCATGAAACGCATCGTGATTCCACGCTATCCCGGCGCGTTTTCCGCGCTGGGCCTGGCGCTGGCCGATACACGGCGCGAGTTCGTGCTCGCACTGCCGCCGCTCGACCCCGCCACAACCGGAAGCGGGCCAATTCTTGCCGCGTATTTTGCAGCCCTGCGCGCGCAGGCAGGCGCGGCAATGGCGCGCGAGGGGGCGGAAGCGGGCGACTGGCAAGAGCGTCTGCTGCTGGAAATTCGCTATCGGGGGCAGGCGTTCGCGCTGCGAATTCCGCTCGCGCCCGACGAAGGGAAAGAGGAACCGGCAGTCAGGCTGGATACGGCGCAGGCGGCGCGCATTGCGGGGAGCAGGCTGGCCGCGTTCGACGTGACCGCCCTGCCACGCGGCTTCGACGCGGACGCAATGCAGACGGCGTTTCATGCGGCCCATCGCGCCCGCTACGGCCATGCCAACCCGCGCGAACCGGTCGAGATAGTCGCCGCCCGCCTGGTCGCGCTCGTTCCAAGCCGGGTTCCCCCTCTGCGCTTCGACATGCCCGACAGTCCTGGCGAACCGCTTGGGCAAACATTGGTGTATAGGGACGAAAAATGGCGTTCGGTTCCCATTTATGCGCGCGAAAGCCTGGCAGACCGACAACAAATTGTCGGTCCTGCGCTTGTGCTTCAGCCAGACGCCACGCTATTCATAGAGCCAAAATGGCGTTGCAAGACAGATAATTTTGCAAATATAACCTTGACAAAGTGAAAATTAGGCGATACACTAGGCCGCGCAAGGAAGTTTTGTTCCTGAAATTTATTGCGGCAAAACCCCGTTGTTTTGCTCGCGCAACACGCTGCCCCGCTGCATCGTTCGTTCCTTCTCCGGTTCGCGTCCCTGTCCCATCGCGACATCCATAAAATCGGGGCTTTGTGAAGGGCTGTAAAAGCCCCGGCAACGACGGGCCTATAAAAGACCCGTCTTGGAGGCTGCGCGCGCTTCGCTGGGCGTCCTCACGGACGCAAAGACGTTCGCGCCCATATGAAGTTGCTGCGTTCGTAAAGGCTCCTCTGCCAGAACTTTGTTACGTCCGCGAGATTGAACAAACGTTTAACCGTCGCTATGTATCCCGTCCGCGAGGACGGTTGGCGAAGCCTCGCAGACGGGTCTTTCATAGGCCCGGCTTCCTGGTTCCGTCTCAAGGTCGCCTGTAGAAGCGCCTGCCGCATTCGAAGTAGAAGAGATTGAAGTCGCAGAAGTAGAAAAGGAAAGACACCGTGCAATTCGCCCCGGTAATTTCGCCTGTCGCTGAAGCCGTCCGTCTGGACGTTCTGCGCCAGTGCGCGATCTTGGATAGCCCCGCCGAATCGGAATTTGATGATCTGGCCGCGCTTGCGGCCCAGTTGTGTGAGACGCCCATCGCGCTGATTACGCTCGTGGATGAAAGCCGCCAGTGGTTCAAGGCCCGTGTCGGACTGACTGCTGCCGAAACGCCGCGCGAGCAGGCCTTTTGCGCCCACGCCATTGGTCAGGACGGCCTGTTCGTCGTGTCGGACGCGCAGGACGATCCGCGCTTCGCCGACAATCCGCTAGTAACACAATCCCCGCACATTCGCTTTTATGCGGGCGCGCCGCTGATTATGTCGGGCGGCGAGGCGCTCGGCACGCTGTGCGTGATTGACCGCAGGCCGCGCGAATTGACGACCGGACAGCGCGAAAGCCTGCGCGTCCTGAGCCGTCAGGTCGTGGCGCAGTTGGAATCGCGCCGCAATCTGCTGGCTTTGAAACGCGAGCGGGCCGACCGCGCGCAAACGCAGGCTCGTCTGGACGAGCGCGAACAGTTTTATGCGGCGATGATGGCGGGCGCTTCCGATGGGCTGTGCCTGATCGAACCGGACAAGGATGACTACCGCTGCCGCTTCGCCAACCGCGCCCTGCTGGAACTTTCCGGCATGACGACAGAGCAGATTATCGGCGTCCCGCTGCGCGAAACCCTGCCTGCGGAGGAGGCCGAGTGGTTTCGAGCGCTATTCGACCGCGCTATCGAAACCCGAACTACGGTGCAGGGGGAGCGCGTCCACGCGCGCGGCGAGGAAAACATTACCATCGCGGCGCGCGTCACGCCGGTTTTCGATACGGCGGGGCATTGCGTTCGCCTTATCAGCGCGGCGCGTGACGTGACCGACCGCAAGCGGGCCGAGCGCGCCCTGCGAAAATCCAATAAGCGCATTACCGCTATCATGGAAAGCATGAGCGACGCTTTTCTAGCGCTGGATCACGACTGGCGTTTTACCTATGTCAACCCGCGCTTCGAGCGCGCCATTGGCCGAACCCGCAGCGCGTTGCTGGGAACCGAAATCTGGGACGTTCTCACGCCCGAAGACAATGTCACCCTGCACGAACAGTGTCTGCTGGCCGTCGAAAAGCAAACGGCGCTGGAATTCGAGACGCAAATCGCGCCGGGCGGAACGTGGCTTCGGGTCTGCGCGCACCCTTCTCAGGACGGGCTTTCGCTTTATTTTCTGGATATTTCCGAGCGCAAGCAGGCCGAAGAGAATCTGCGCCACAGCCTGACCGACCTGCAAAAGAGTCTGGACGGCATCGTAAAAGCGATGGCGTTCGCGCTGGAAATGCGCGACCCGTACACGGCGGGGCATCAGCGGCGCGTGAGCGCGCTGGCCTGCGCTATCGGGCGGGAAATGGGATTTGCGCCGGAACGTCTCGAATGGCTGCGGATCGGTTGTCTGCTGCACGATACCGGCAAAATCGCGATCCCCGCCGAAATTCTCAGCAAGCCCGTGCCGCTCAGTCCGCCCGAAATGTGCATCGTGCAGAGCCACGCGCAGGCGGGCTACGACATTTTGAAGGGTATCGAGTTCGCGCCGCCCATTGCCCTGATCGCCTTGCAGCATCACGAGCGTCTGGACGGCTCCGGGTATCCGCAGGGGCTGCTTGGCGAGGCGATTATCCCGGAAGCGCGCATTACTGCCGTCGCCGACGTGGTGGAGGCGATGGCGTCGCACCGTCCGTACCGGGCCGCGCTCGGTCTGGAGAAGGCGCTGGAAGAGATCATGCGGCATCGGGGCGTTCGCTACTGCCCGGACGCCGTAGACGCCTGCCTGCGGGTCTTTTCGCAGCAGGGGTTCGACTTCGACCAGTTCATTCGCGACGAGGGGTAGGGGTGTCAGGAAGACCGCGCGGGAAACTTTTTGAACCATAGAGACACTGAGACATAGAGGAGAGAATTGGAGAGGCGAAAAGCGAAAAGGAGAGGGGCCGCCAGCCAGTTATGAGGGGGGCAAGCGAAAGCGAAGATCAGGGCGTGTCGGCATTGCAGCCAGCGCAGGCGGGCTTTGCATATCAGAACGGGGTTTCAATCCCGTTTGTGCGGACTTCGCCTTTCATAACGGGCATTCAACCCCGTTCGCCGAGCAGACGAGCCGCCGTAACCAGTGAAGCGCCGAGGATGTGAAGCGGATGTGAAGAGGGGCGGGAAGCGTGAATGGAGAAGAGACGAGGCCGGGGGTGGACGCGCTGCGGCGCGAGGGGTTTGCGCGGCTGAACGGGGCCAGGGTCGGGCTGATTACGAACCATACCGGCCTGAGCGCGGACGGGCAAGCCACGCGCGACCTGCTGCACGAAGCGCCCGGCGTCACCCTGGCCGCCCTGTTCAGCCCGGAACATGGTCTGCACGGCGCGCTGGACGCAAATGTGGACGACAGCCGGGACGCGCGCACCGGCCTGCCCGTCCATAGCCTGTACGGGGCGCGCTCCCGACCGACGCCGGAACAATTGGCCGGGCTGGATACACTGGTTTAC
>JBBRNU010000498.1:0-3925 GCA_038230115.1 Chthonomonadales bacterium
AACGCCTGCCAGAAACGCTGCTCGTCGGTGAGAGCCCAGCCATCCGTAATCGGCGCGGCGCGGCCTTTGAAAGCCAGGCCGCTTTCGGTCTCGGTGTGCGTGGCCCGAACGAAAAGCAAATAAAAGCGGCGGTTATCGCGCGTCCAACCCATCGAGGTGCGCGATGTTTTCATGTGGTCAACAATGGGAATATAACCGGCCTCGTCGGGATTAGAACGCACGGGGCGATGGGGCAGGGCGTCGCCGGGATGCGGATAGGGCTGGACACGCAGCGGCCTGCCCTCGCGAATAAGACACTGCGCGGCTCCTGCGGCGAAGTCGAATTCACGGGCGAGCGCGGCATGATCGGGCAGGTGCAGGGTTTTGAAGCAAGGCTTCCCGTTCCGGTACTGCACGCCAAACGTCCAGCGATAATTGCCGATATTCCAATCATAAACTTTGCCGTGCAGCGCGATAGGGGTCAGGTGCGAGGCGGTTGCGGTCGGCCCCTGTCCCGTGAAATTGAAAAACAGACCGTTCCACGCCGCGATGACATTCCCGCGCCGCTGCCGGTTGAGACGCCGGGCGACCTGTCCTACTCCCTGCGCCCAGTAAGTCACCCGGTTGTCAAAGGGCTTTGCATCGTCCTCATCCTGGTCATAGAGTTCAAAGCGCAGGCGCGGGTTTGCGGTAAAATCAAACGCGAGGAGGTCGAGAGTCGTTCCGTCCGGCTGCGAAACGACCTGCCAGTGGGTTACACCTACATGAAGCGACTCTTTTTTACGCCCGGCCAGGGCCAGACCGTCATCGAATGACTTATTTCCGGGGGAGGGCCAAGGGTCTCAGGAGGGTGAGCAGGCGCGGATACGGACGACGGGGAACAACCCGCGAGGGAATAGGTAAGAAGCAGGCAAAGCCCTGCCGCTCGCATGCGTCCAAAACCCGCGTTTGCGCCATTGGGGGCCGACGCTGCCGCGTTCTTTCTCTTGTCGTTACGCATACAGCGTTCGCCTTCCTCAAGCAAAAAACTACCCTGGAGACGTCCGCGAACCGCGTCTTCAACAAAGCGATCCTGTCCGCGCGGCATGCCATGCTAACGCCGTCGCCGCGATTTCAGCGACGATAGAAGCCTTCGCTTCGACGTACTCGCTGCGGCTCAGGCGGCGCTCGAAAGCGAGATGGCGTTTGTATTGGGCCAGACGCGCGGCCTCGGCGGGATGCGCCGAAAGGTAGTCGCGAAAACTGACGTGCTTGCGGAGTTCCAACGCCCCCGCCGTGCAAGCGTACAGGTGGTGCGGCGGCAAATCGCGCGCGGCTTCCTGAATCGGCTGAAACGCCTCGCGACCGGGAAAGCCCAGATCGCCCTGATGCGCGTACCCCGCGCATTCGAGGGCGACAATCGCCAGCGCCATTGCGCCCTCTGCAATTACAGCGTCAATATCAATGATGGGCTTTGCCGCCATGCCGACAATGCTTGTACTGCCAACATGTTCCAGACGCAAACAGGCGGGAATTTGAGGCCGCAGATACGTCTCGATTTGACGAAACCAGGCGGGCCAGTCGGGATTATACTCCGTCAAATAATCCAAGATCGAAACGCCCTCCCGCCGCGCCTTCAACCTGCAATGGGCCGATAATCCGCGCCGTCAACGCCCTCGGCAGGCGGGCCGCGCTGTCCGCCCCGCCCGTCAAGCCGCGCCGTCAGCGCTTTCCATGCTGGCGGGCGCTTCGCAGTGTGCTTTCGCACAGAATAAGCAGCAGGCCCGCGAAGAGAAGGGGAGCGCGCCAGGAAGGGCCGACAAGATGCGGAACGGCCCACGCCGCCAGCAGCAGCCAGACGACAATCGCCAGCGCGTAGCTGCCGTCTTCCACAAACAGGCCAAAAATTTCTTTTACCGTCGTAATCAGGACATTCATCAGGCTTCGCCTTTCGGGTCGGCGGCGCTTTGCAAAGCCGCGCCGCGTCCGCTCGCGCCTGCGTTACCCGCTGCCCGCCGCGCCACAACGACCGCCAACGCCGCGACCGCGAGAAAGCCGCCCGCCAGCCAGAACAGCGACAGGTCTTCGCCGGGCCAGGGAAACTGCAAGCCCTCGCCCAGCCAGAAGACGCCGAAGGCCGACAGCAGAACGCCGACCGCGAACTTGAGCGTGTTTTCCGGGACGCGCGAAAGCGGCTTATGGACGACCAGCCCCAGCGCGATGACCAGAACGCCCGCCAGCGCCGCGCCCAGACTGGCCGGAAGCAGCATCTGCCCGACCGAGCCGGTTGCAATCACGATGAACACGACTTCCACCCCTTCCAGCACGACCGCCTTGAAGGTCGTCGCGACCGCGATTTTGTCCAGTCCGGCAGGCGCGGCGGTTCCGTCCGCCCGGAGCGCCTTGGTCTGCTTGAGGAAAATCGCGTCCTCGTCGTGCAGACCGATGACGCCCGCCGACCGCAGGATGGCTTTTCGCAGCCAGCGCATTCCGAACAGCAGTAGGAGCGCGCCGACGACGAGCTGCAGGGTCGTAATCGGGATGCGCTGCAGCGCGGGGCCGAAACCAACGACGAGCAGGACGAGCAGGCTTACGCCCGCGACGACGCCGACGAGCGCGGGCCGCCAGCCGCGCACCGTGCCGACGGCCAGAATGATGGTCAGCGCCTCGACGAATTCCACGAGCGACGCCAAAAACGAAGCGAGGATCGAAGGCCCCGCGTGCGTCCAATCTGGCATACTATCCTCTCCTTGCTAATGCTGCCGCCTATCGGACACGCAATCCTGATCAGGCGTTCCCGCTTCCGCATTTTCGGTTCCGATTTCGATGTCGGCGCGTCCGCCGACATCCGGGCCTTCGAGCGTTTCGAGCGCCTGCGCGTTGGGGACGCCGACTTCGCCCGCTTCAAATTCAACCGCCTGACTTTTCGGAATGCCGACGCGCTGCGCGTGATAAATGCCGCGATGCCCCGACAGAATATAACTGACGATGCAGGCGGCGGCGAGGGGAACGGCGAGCGCGGCCCCGAACAGTTCGATGCCCAGAAGAATGCAGGCGAGCGGCGTATTCGCGGCCCCGGCGAAGACGGCCACGAAGCCGAGCGCGGCGAAAAAGCCCGTCGGCTGCCCGGTCAAATGCGCGAAGGCCGCGCCTAATGTCGCGCCGATGCAGAACAAGGGCGTCACCTCGCCGCCCTTGAAGCCGCTTCCCAGCGTGATCGCCGTAAACAGAATTTTGAGGGCGAACGCGCCCGCAAAAACGCCTTCGGGCGTGAAGCTGCGCGCGATCAGGGGCAGGCTCAAGCCCAAATAATCGCGGGTTCCAACGGCCAGCGTCAGGACGATAATCGCCAGCCCGCCGATTACCGGACGCAGCCACGCCCGCGAAACGCGCGCCTGCAGCGTGCGGCTGACGGCATGGGTGAGTTCGGCGAACAGGCGGCTGGCGAGGCCGAACAGCGCCCCTGCAATGGCAATCAAGACCCAGACCCAGGGTGTCAGGACAGGTGACGGCCCCGCGACATAAAGGACGTGCTGAACGCCGAGCGCGCGGCACACGGCGTCGCCGACGCACGATGCGGCGAAGCAGGGGATCAGCGCGTCATAGCCCACGCGCCCGACCGTCAGTACCTCCAGCCCGAAGACGGTTCCGGCGAGCGGCGTGCCGAAGACCGCCCCGAAGCCGCCGCTGATGCCCGCCATGAGCATCAGGCGATGCCCCGCCGGAATCAGCCGCAGCGGGCGCGTCGCAAGACTGGCGAGCGCGCCGCCCATCTGCACGGCGGTTCCCTCCCGGCCCGCCGAGCCGCCGAACAGGTGCGTCCCGACCGTTGTGAACAGAATCAGCGGAACCATGCGGAAGGGAATGGGTTCGTCGGGGGTATGGACGCGCTCCAGAAGCAGGTTGTTCCCGCCCGCGACCGCCCGGCCAACCTGCCCATAGAGCAGCGCGATGCCCGCGCCCGCGA
>JBBRNU010000499.1:0-3922 GCA_038230115.1 Chthonomonadales bacterium
CGTCGCGCCATCCGTGCCGATCTTGCCAATGATGGCGAGAATGATGTCTTTGGCCGTCACGCCCTTCCCCAGTGCGCCATCGACACGGATCTCCATTGTCTTTGGGCGTGATTGTGGCAGGCACTGTATGGCAAGGACGTGTTCCACTTCGCTCGTTCCGATGCCGAAGGCCAGCGCGCCGAATGCGCCGTGCGTGCTGGTATGGCTGTCGCCGCAGACCATCGTCAGGCCCGGCTGCGTCAGTCCCAGCTCCGGCCCGATGACGTGAACGATGCCCTGGCGCGGGTCGTGCAGGTCGTAAAGCGTGACGCCGAACTCCGCGCAGTTGGCGGCGAGGGTTTCCATCTGCGTTTTCGAGATCAGGTCGGCAATCGGCAGCGCCCGGTCGGTCGTCGGCACATTGTGATCCATTGTGGCGACCGTGAGTTCCGGGCGGCGCGCCTTGCGCCCGGTCAAGCGCAGACCCTCGAACGCCTGGGGCGACGTGACCTCATGCACCAGGTGCAGGTCTATGTAGAGCAGCGCGGGCTGTCCGGCCTCTTCGCGGACAACGTGCGCGTCCCAGATTTTCTCGAACATCGTTTTGGGCATTGCCATACCTTCGTACCTTCCAAATTTTCGGGTTCGTTTCAAAAGCGTGATCGTGCGATTGGGTCGTAAAACGTCGGGACGCGGCGGGCCTCGACCTCGTTTTGCGAGGGAGGCCAACGCAGCCCTTCTTTGGTAAAGAAGGGCTGGCGGCGTTCGTTACGTTTATTATGGCGCTAGACGCGCAGGGATTGCGAGAAATCTTTGAGTTCCTGAAGCGACCCCGCGAAGTAATCGAGGTCCACGCTCGTTTTGATGCCGCTGACGCGGCCCTTCTGCGAGTACTGCCAGAGGGCGTAGTCCGTCCAGCCGACCGGGAGAGCGAGGGCGCGCGTGGGCGTGGCAGGCGCGGTCGGCAGGTCGGCCCCATACGCGGCGAGCCAGAGCGGGTAGTCGCCGAACGAGTCGTCCATGTGCGCGTTCCAGAAGCCAGCGCTGGTATAAAGCAGGGGCGTGACGCCCATTTCGTCTTCCACTTTTGTCAGCCACGCCTGGACGCCAATCGTCCGCGTCGCGCGGTCCACGCCGTCCGGCGTTTCCACGTCCAGCATCGGCGGCAGGTCGTTGTCGTCGAGCGGCCCGACCGCCTGAATAAAAATGTCGGCTTGCAGTTCGGCGTTTTCGTTGGCCCGGAAGAAGTGGTACGCGCCCCGCAGCAAACCGGCGTTGCGAACGCGCGGCCAGTTGGCGCGAAAGTAGGCGACGCGGGCCGCGTGGTTCCGGTCGTTTTGCAGTCCCTCGCTCGCCTTGACATACGCGAACGCAAGGCCCGCATGGGGAACCTGGGGCCATTGGATGGTTCCCTGACTGGTCGAAATGTCAATGCCCTGTACGGCCAACCGCTTCCTCCGCTTCCTCGCGCTTCCTGACTTATGCTTGTGGCGCGGGTGTCCAACTTTCGTCCGCGCAAGTGAGCGCAGGCGTCCGCCCCCGCCTCCAAAATGAGACGCGGGGCGGACAGGTTTCCAGTCCTAGATTACCGGCAGTCCCGACAGGCCGCGCAGTTTGCCGATGAGCATGGGCAGGCTGGCTCCCTGCGCGACAATCGCCTGGCCCAGGCAATTCCCGGTCATGCGGCTGATGCTGCGAACGATGGTCGCGTGGTCGCCGCTCGCAAGCGCCAGATGCGTGGCGGCAGCGCCCCCAATCGCGGTCGCAATATCGGCTTCGGTTCCCGTCTGCAGCGCCTTGAACAGGCTTTCCTTATCGGAACCGGGCGTCAGGCTCAGGTCGCCTGCGTGTTTGCCCTGCACTTCCTGCAGGATGGCCTGCCCGACGCAATTGCCGGTCAGCCGCGTGATCAGGACAAACAGCGCGGCCCGCGCCGCGCTGTCGCCGGGATGGGCGAGTTTAGCGCGGATGTCGGCCTGTACGCTCGCGTCGGCGTCGAGGACGCTGGCAATACGGGCGTGTGTGCCGGGCGCCAGCAGACGCCATAGGCTTTCGGTTTCATCGCTTACTTTGAACATCGCAGTTCCCCTTTTCAGGTCACGCATGACGAGAGCCGTCCGATTCGCGCAGCAGGTTCAGACTGGCAAGAATACCATATCAATATACCAAGAATCGCGCGGGCCGTCAAATCGTTCGCCGCGGCGAGGCGCAGCAAGTTCCTTGCCCCAACCGGGCGGCGTCAGGTACGGACAGGCGCGTTCGAGACCGAACCTTTTCCTGTTCGAGGGTTCGTTCAAAGGGTTGAAGAAGCCGCGCGCGCGTTCGGTGAAAGCCGTATGCAATGGCGCATTATCCGGCTATTTTGTTCGTTTCCGCGTTTTGGTCTCCTGCCGCATAAATTGAGGAGCCGCCTTTTCGATCAATTCCCGCACTTGTAGCCCTTCGGCGCTTCGCCGCTGCTGCGCCTCATCCCACGGCGTCCGGCCCATCCAGCCGGATATCAGCGGGTCGGCTCTGGCATCCAGCAGCAGCCTAACCATTTCGCTGTCGCCCCGCTCGGCGGCGCGCTTGAGCGCAGTATCGCCGATGCAGGCCGCGTTGTGTGCGTTGACGCTCGCACCCGCGCGAAGGAGCCTCTCCGCCAATTCAGTGTTGTTTTCATCAACCGCGCACATGAGCGGCGTGCGGTCAATGTAATCGAACCAGTCCAGCGCCGCCGCGCCGTCCGCCGCGAGAAGCAGTTCCAGAACTTCTCGGTGATTATGCTCGACCGCGCCGTGAACCGAAGTCGAGTCGGCCTGCTCTTCCCGCGCCACCTGCGCGCCTGCCTGAAGTAATAACCGCACGAAGTCCGCTCGCCCGCTTCTCGCCGCCCAATATAGAAGAATGCGACCGTTGTGATACAAATCCACGTTCGGGTCGGCCCCCTGCTCCAGTGCGTAACGTATTTGTTCCATGTCGTCGGCGTGGCAGGCTTCGCGAAGATATTCATCCCAGTCCATCGGTTTCGTCTCTCGGTTCACAACCAGGGTCGCATGATTCACGCGCTTATAACCCGCGAACGGTCACGACTTGCGCGCCCGGAGCGTGGTTCGCTGCCAGGTAAATCCGAAGTCGCCGTCGGGCAGAGCGGCGATTTGGAACGCCTGCACCGCCTCGGCAGGCGCGGTCGCAAACTTTTCCCGCACGATTTCAGCTTGCGCGCCGACACAGCCGCCCTTCGCCATCCAGTCGTTGAGCGTGATGGGAATGCCGCCGCCCTGATCCGTCACGATTTCGGCTCGCAGGCTGGCGGCTTCCACGAAATGCCGCCATTGACCGGGCGTGTAGTTGCGGACGTGCGAGGGGTCGCGCAGCGTTTCGACCTGGTTCTGCCAGTCGCCGAGTTCGGGCCGGTCGTCGGGAACGCTGGTATCGGCGAGGAGAAAACGTCCGCCCGGTTTCAGCGTGTGCGCCGCTTCGGAAACGAACGTCGGAACCGAAAGAAAATGATGCGGCGCGATTCGGCAGGTGATCAGGTCGAACGTGTTGTCGTCGAAAGGCAGACTTTCAGCCCGGCCTTCCTGAAACGTGACGTTCGTCAGCCCCTGTTCCTCGGCCTGCCGCCGCGCCTGCGCCAGCATCCCAGGCGACACGTCCAGCCCGATGACGGCGCGCAAATGCGGCGCGAACGCGAGGGCGGTAAAGCCGGTTCCGGTCGCCACGTCGAGCGCGATGTCGTCGGGCCGGCAGTCAGCGTGATCCAGCAGCCAGGTCAGCGATTCTTCGCTCCAGGCGTTCCACTGCTTGTCATAGTGCGCGGCCTGTCGGTCAAACTGGTCGCGGGCCGAGCGCGCAGGCGGCGCAACGTCGGCTGCTATTTCATGTTCTGGCATGGCCTTCTTCCTTACATTTACGCAAAACCGGACAGACGGGAAAAAATCCCCGTCCTGAAATGCGCAGC
>JBBRNU010000500.1:0-3921 GCA_038230115.1 Chthonomonadales bacterium
CCTCGATGGGCAGCGTGTGGTAGGCGACGCGGGGGCGGGCGTAAGTTTCGGTCATAGTCGTGGCTCCTCTCGGTTCAGATTGGCGGATTGGCGAGCGCGGGTTTGGCAGCGCATATTGTAACCGCTAATTTTATAAAACGCTGGTTAGAAACAAAACGTTCCTAACCAGCGTATTTATTTTTAAGTGGTTGAAAATAATTCCGAGTCGGCGAAAATGAAAATGAAAAAAACAGCGAAGATGAAGGAACAGGATACGGAGCAGGCGACCGCTTTTTTGTTTGTGGGACACCAGTTGTGGCTGGACTGGATCAACACGGAGATTGTCGCGAACGGGGAGCGCGTCAGCCTGATCGCCGATTACGCCGATTTGCGGGCGTGGCTGCTGGCGTCGGGCGCGTGGCAGGAAACCGAACTGGCGCGCTTGGAGCGGCAGGAAGAAGCGGAAGAATCGGCGGAAGAAGGAAAACCGGTGAAAGAAAGCGCGGCGGAAAAGGAAAAAGCGGGACGAGGCGCGACCGGGCGGGACGACTTGACCCGTCTCGCGCTGGCATGGCGTGGTCGCCTGCGCCGTCTGGCGGAAGCGATGGCGTCCGGGCAGACGCTCGACCCGGACGCCGTCGCCGAGATAAACCGCTGGCTGGCGACCAGGAGCGGCGCGGCCGTTCTGGAACCGACCGCGCAGGGCTGGACGGCCACGACGCGCTATGTCTACTCCGGGCTGGATGGCCTGCTCGCGCCGGTTGCAGCGTCCTTAGCCGATCTGCTGACGCACGGCGACCTCACCCGCGTCCACAAATGCGAGAACCCGGAGTGCGTTCTGTTTTACTACGACGCCAGCCGCAGCCGCACTCGCCATTGGTGCCGCATGGACGCCTGCGGCAACCGCCACAAAGCCGCCGCGCACTATGCCCGTCAGAAAACCAAAAACGCCGGAGCGAAGTTTCAATGTTGAAATTCTGTCCCGGCGGGCGGTTTGTTTTACACGCATAAAGGCGCAAAAGATGATTTTAGGGTTGAAACCCCGGTCTGTCTGGCCTGCAGCCCAGCGTCCATTCGGACGCCCATACGTTTGTTACAACACCGTTCGTTATGGAAATGTTATAAGCAACGCACTGTATCGCGTCTGAAGGACGCCCGGCGGAACGCCACATAGACCGGGGTTTCAACCCTGGGATGAACCCGAACGTTAGGACAACCGAACCCCGCTGATTGCAGGAACTTTAGGGCTTTCGGTTAAGACAGCGCTGAATTTGCCGCCTGTAAAATAAATGGGCTATCCTGCCAAACTAAGTTGTCAAATCGAAGCGAATGGCACAATTCTTGCATTGAGTAAACCGTAAAGATTTCGATACACGCAAAGCAAATTCATACTCCGCGCGCAAACCCTGCCGCCCCGTCGTCTTCTTGTAAGTCGGGCGACATTAACTTTACGTATTGCCGCCCCGCGAAAGGAAACACAACGCCATGTTCTGTCTATCTTCCCGAAACGCTCTGCTGCCCGCCGCGCTCCTGTCGCTCGGCCTGACGCAGGTCGCCCACGCACAGAACACGTTCTTCCCGGAGGACGCCACCGTTGATTACAACGTCGGTTATGCGGTCGTCGGCTATGCCAACCAAAGCGACCTCGACCACAAAACCAACGGCACAAGCCCCACCGTCAACTTCTCTTATCCCTACTCCCTCTATAGTCTCGACACCTACAACAACAGCGTGGTCGTCGATGACGCTTCTACGAACTTCTTCGGAGCTGGCGTCCAAACCCACGACAGAAGCACGGTTTTTGTCAGCAGCGACCTTGAAATCGCCGTAGCCAGGGATAACAGCACGCTCTATTTCTACGGCTACCTTCGCTCAGGAGCGTTGGCCTTTGGTCACAGCGTCCTCCACATAACCGGCACGGTGGGCGTCAACGCCAGCGTGAACTGCTCTGAGCATAGCACGGGCATTATGGACGGCGGCAGTATCGGCGACTTAGGCGTCGGTAACGATGCCACGCTTCTGATGAACATCGGTCACATCAACGGCACGGTGTTCGCCTCAGGCCACTGTCATGTCTTCCTCAACGGCGGCACAATAGGCCAAGCATTCATTGCCCGTGAGAACGCCCATATCATTATCAACAACCGCTCTGTTGGCGGCGGGATTTTCTTGGACCAGAGCGTCGCAGAAATTCGCGGCGGCGGCAGCAATGCGGGCGCGACTGCTTACGACCAAAGCGTGATCAATGTGTACGGCACAGACCTCAAAGCCACGCTCACCGACCCAGATTTTATTCTTGGCAACAAGTACCACTTCAGCGTGTACACGCTCAGCGGCAAACTCAGCGACGGCACGAGCGTCAACGGCGTAGGTCTCTATGTGCAGAACGAAACCGGCGCACGCTTCACGCTCAACAATCCAAAACCGCGCGGCATTCATCCGATCCCCGGCAAAGCGGACGCGAGCCTGCTGCTTCGCAAGCGAACGCGCCGCGCGTAGCAAGGCTCCCGTCCATCCAAATTGGCGCGCAACGGCTTCCAGACTCTGAATTCCGGCGCGTCCTGAAACGGGCCTGTCCACGCAAAGCGGCGCGCGGCAGATAAAGCCGCGCGCCGTTCTTACTCTGGCAAGACTGCCTGGCGTTGTCTCTCAGCGGGAAATAGCGACGCTGCGATCCAGACGCACGCCCAGCTTATCGCCCGCTTTCAACTGCACGTCGCGTGGCGATGACCCGTTTTTGATGAGCGAACCTGCTCCGTAACCCAAACCCGCCCCCAACAGCGTGTCCAGCAGCGTTCCCTTGCGGTGCGTCAGGACGTTGACCAGCAGTCCCGCGCCCGCGCCGATCCCCACGTAAGAAAGACGGCTTGGGCCTTTGCTGCCCGGCTTGGCGACCAGCTGGCCGTTGCGGTGGATCACGCTCTTGCTGTCCAGACCGTAGGGCGAGCCGCTGATGGCATACGAGCGTCCGCCGGGAAGCGTGACGCGCGTGAAGTCGAGATCGAGTTTGCCTGGCTCTTTGTCCTGCTGCGCCTGGACGGAGCGAATCACGCCCGTCACCTGCGTGCCAATCGGCAGGGCGGGGGAGTTCGCGTCCGCATCGGGCGTCGTGACGGTGGCGGTAAACTTGTCGCCCTGCTGCGCGTCTTTGGAATTCAAGCCTTCGTTGAGCTTGACGGCGAACACCGTCCCGGCGCGCAGCGTGGTGAGACGCGCGAGCCGACGCTGGCCCTGCGCGGGCGAAGTCAACGTCAGGGCCGCCAGCAGCGTCGCCGTTCCCAGGCCTGCCGCCGCGTGTTTGTACAAATTGCTTATCATCGTATTTTTCCTCTTCTCGCTGTCGGCGCGTTGACAGCGGGCGCTTGCTATCGAGGCAATCGCTATGGATTGTATGTGGATTGTGTCAGGACAATCCGGGTGACGTATCTTTAGCATAGACGCGGCGAATGCATTTTCCGTTCCCGGAACTGCTCGTCCCCAACATTGCGAGGGCGTCTGTTCTATTTTACGGGCCGCGACGCGAGAATTTTCCACAGAGATTCCATAGAGAACTGCCACAAAATGCGTTTGCGGATGTCACATGGTATCATAAGCGTAATGTTGTCGCTATTCTTCGGGAAACGCCGCCGTTAGCCGGTTTTCCCTCTTTCCTCATTCCCTGAAAAGGCGCTCTTTCTTATGACTCGACCGCTGACATCGCCCGCCCGCCCTTTTCGATACGCCGGGTTCGCGGGATTGGCGGCGCTGCTGGCCCTGGCCGTTCCCGCCGCGCCCGCGCCGCCCAACGCGCCCGCCGTTTCCTCGAAAGCGGCCAGGCCCAACGCGCATTTCGTTCCGCCTGCGAAGGGACATGCCGCCGTGTCGAAGCCCGCCGCGCTTGTCGTGGCGAAATTGCGCTACAACCAGGACATTCGCCCCATCCTGGCAGAAAACTGCTTCGCC
>JBBRNU010000501.1:0-3882 GCA_038230115.1 Chthonomonadales bacterium
CAAACGCCGCTCATGGCGGCCTCGTCGTGGCTGACGCCGCTCGTGCCGGGCGGCAACCTGACCGTCGGGCTGTTTCTGGCCCTGCTGACGGCCTTCGCGGTCGCGTTCCTGATGCGGCGAACCGCCCTGGGCTACGAAATTCGCGCGGTCGGCCTGAGCGCGGAAGCGGCGCGGGCGTCCGGCATCGCCGTGGCGCGCACTCTGGTCACGACGATGGCGCTGTCGGGCGCGCTGGCAGGCCTGGCGGGAGCGGTCGAGACAATGGCGATTCATCATCGCTACGTGCAGGGCGTGGCGGGCAACTATGGCTTCGACGGGATCGCGGTCGCCCTGCTCGGCGGATTGACCGGGCCGGGCGTAATTTTGAGCGCGCTCTTTTTCGGAGCCTTAGCCAGCGGAGCCGCCTTCATGCAGCTGCAAACGGAAGTTCCCGACTCGATTTCGGTGATTGTGCAGGCGCTGGTAATTATTTTCGTCGGCGTGCGGTTCCGGCGGGCCGACCGCTCCGTTCCGCTTGAACCGGCGAGCGAGTTAGAAGCGGCGAGGCGCGATAATGCCCCTGTATGATGCGCCGGCGCACCCGTCGTGGATCGTCGCGCTTGTTCTGGCGACCCTGTACAGCGCCACGCCGCTGATTTTGGCCGCGCTGGGCGGGGTTCTTTCCGAGCGGGCGGGCGTCGTCAACATCGCCCTGGAAGGCTTCATTCTGGCCGGGGCGTTCGTCGGCGTCTGGCTGGGGCGGGAGGCGGCCCTGACCGGGCTGATCGGGGCGGTCGCGGTCGGGGCGGCGCTCGGACTGCTGCACGCTTTTCTGACGCAGAAAGCCCGTATGAACCACGTCGTGAGCGGCCTGGGCATCAACCTGCTCGCGGCGGGCGCGACGCGCTATCTGAGCCTCCGCCTGTTCCCGTCCGGCGTTCACGTCGCGGGCTTCGCCGACCGGCAATGGTTTGGCGTGACCGTGAGCGCGGCGGGCCAATTCGTTCTGCTTGCCGCTATCCTGCCTTTCGCGGTCGCGTTTCTCTTAGCGCACACGAAATTCGGCCTGCGCCTGCGCGCGGTCGGGGAAGCGCCGGAAAGCGCGCGGATGGCCGGGATCGCGCCCGCGCCCGCCCGCTACGCCGCCGTTATCCTGTCGGGCGTTCTGGCTTCCCTCGCCGGGGTCTATCTTTCGGTCGCCGACGCGCACACGTTTTCCAGCAACATGTCGGCGGGCAAAGGCTACATCGCGCTCGCGGCAGTTATTTTCGGCAAGTGGAACCCCCTGGGCGCGGCGGGCGGCACGCTGTTTTTCGGCTTTTTTTACGCCCTGCAAACCCAATTGCAAATCAGCGGCGTACATTGGAACTGGCTGGGGGTGGAGTGGAGCAGCCCCTTTCTGCTGGACTCGCTGCCTTACCTGATGACGATTCTGGCCCTCGTCAGCGTGATCGGTCGCGCCGCCCCGCCCGCCGCCTTGGGCCAGGAAGAGAACTGAATTCACCTCACGCGCTTCTCTAGTGGCCCCTCTCCTTATGCAAGATGCAGGGCGAGGGGAGCGAAAGCGGTGGGGGTTGGCTTGACTGTGGGATCTACCCTCATCCCCAGCCCTTCTCCCTGCATGGGAGAAGGGAGCGAAGGCCATGACGTTTGCCAGTGTAGGGAGAGGGGAATGAAGGCATAGGGCGGGCGCGTTGCAGGCAGGGAAAGAACCTCGCCCCGGAGCGGCGGCATTGTGAATTTAGCCCGCGCAGGCGGGCTATGCATTTCAGAACGGGGATTTATTCCCGTTCTATCCCGTTCAACGCGCGTTTTGGCGCGGGCGTAATGGACAGGTTGACAAGTTGAATGGACAGAAAGCGAACGACGAGCGAACCATGATTATTCTTGGCATTGACCCCGGAACCGCCACGACGGGCTACGGCGTGGTGGAAAAACAGAACAATAAAATCACCTATATTACCTGCGGCGCGATTCTGACCGATAAGGCGATGGCGATGCCGGATCGCCTGCTTGCCATTTACACGCAGATCAACCGCCTGCTCGACCTGCACGAGCCGGACGTTATGGCGACCGAGCGCCTGTTTTTCAGCAACAACGTCAATACGGCCCTGCAAGTCGGCGGCACGGTCGGCGTCGTCACGCTCGCCGCCGCGCAGCGCGGCCTGCCCTGGGCGGAATACCGTCCGGTCGAGGTCAAAATGGCGGTGGCAGGCTACGGCGCGGCGGAGAAAAAGCAGGTGCAGTACATGGTCAAGCAACTGTTGAATCTCGATAAGGTTCCCAAGCCCGATGACGCCGCCGACGCCCTTGCGATTGCCGTCTGCCACGCGCATTCCTCACATATGCTCAATCTGGAAAAACTCGCGCGGTGAAATACCGAAGCGCGTCCCGTCGCGGATCGCGCAGATGTCCGGGCGCGCTCAAACCTGGTTGCCTAAGTTGACCGGCGGCTTGTCGTCGGCTTCTGGGTCGCGGTGCGGGCGGGTGCGAAGTTCGGCCAGCGTCATCGGGAGGGTGGCCCGGCGGCCCTTGAAATCAAGGGCGATTTCGGTTTCCGGCACGGCCAACTCCACCTGCGCCACGTAGCCATGCCCATCAATCAGCAGCCGCTTCGGGCCGGTAAGCTGGCCCTTCGCGTCGAGCGTGTCTACGGTCTCGCTCGACATCCCGGCCTCGTCCGCCTGCGCCTCTTCCAGATACCCTGCGATGCGCCCGATTAGCTGCCCATCCGAAGTGTACACGTCCAGCCCGACGGGACTCGCCTCGTCCTTCATGTCGGCTTTTGCATGACTGTGCGAAACGTTCATTTTCAAAATCTCCTGTTCAGCCTCTCCTGGCTGGCGGCGTTCGGCTGATTTTCAAACGTTCTGGCGGACGCGCCATGCCGCTCGCTTGTTCCCGTTCCTGCCGCGCGCAAGGAACGCATGAAAATTTCGGGCAGGAACAGGCGGCGCATTGGGCGTAATGAAAGGGCGTATCGGTATCCGAATTGGTTTTGATCCGATTGTGAAGAGAGGGGGAGACTTGCCATGATTCCGACCATTACGCCCGAACAGCGGCGACAGTTCGCCGACGCCGGGTATTTTTTGCTGGAAAACGTGTTCACGCAGGCCGAAATGGACGGCCTCGCCCGCAGCATCGAGGCGTATCAAAAACGCCATGACGACCATCTGCGCGCCACGCAAAATGCCGGTGGCGGCATCTCGCGGGCGGGCGAAATCACGTTTACCAGTCATCTGGCCGAGAGCGACGACGCCATCCGCGCGTTCGTGACCCGCCCGGAATTCGTCGCGATTACAACGCAGATGCTCGGCCCCGATGTGGATTTGTACTGGAACCAGTCGGTTTTCAAGCAGCCAGAGGGCGACAAATCGTTTCCCTGGCATCAGGACGACGGCTACACGCCCGTAGACCCGTCGCCGTACCTGACTCTCTGGCTGGCGGTCAATGACGCGACCGAAGAGAATGGCTGCATTTCCGTCCTGCCCGGCTCGCACAAGAACGGCACGGTTCCGCACACGGGCAGCCCCAGCGGTCTGGAATGCTACCGTCTGGACGCCCCGGATCAGGGGCTGCGCGTTCCCGTGAGGGCGGGGAGCATGGCGGTTTTCAGCTCGCTGACCTTCCACAAAAGCGGCCCGAACCGCTCGACGGGCGCGCGAAAAGCCTACGTCATTCAGTATTCGCACGCCGGTCTGCGCGACGCCCGCACCGGCGAGGTTTTTCCCGACAAAATTCCGGTCGCCCGCAGCGGCCAGCCTGCCGAACCCGCGCTCGCCTGAATCTTTCTTGATGGCGTCGTGATGTCATTGCATCGCGCCCCATTTCGTAGCATCGCGCCCAATTTCGTAGGGGCGCTGCTTGCCGCGCCCTTCTTCATGGTTGGCAGAGAGGGCGCAG
>JBBRNU010000502.1:0-3882 GCA_038230115.1 Chthonomonadales bacterium
ATGCTCGACGTCGGCCTGATCGCACAGGGCGTCGAACTGCGGATTGCTGTAGCCGACGCCGTTTTCAGGATGATCTTCCTGCCCGTTGACGCGCTTGCTGGTATGCAGCAACACCGAAAGAAAATCCTGTGGATCGAGATAATCGGCGGCCCAGCGCAGATGCATGAGCGGCATCACTTTGTTGGTGCGCTCGGTCAAAAACTGGCCCCATTCCATCGGGCGCAGCTGCACGGTAATGCCCAGATTGGTTTTCAACTGCTGCGCGATGACCTGCGCGGTTTCGCCGACCTGCGGCTGATCCTGCCGGAACGAAAACGTCAGGAGCGGAAAGCCCTTGCCATCCGGGTAGCCGCCCTGCGCCAATAATTGTTTCGCGCGGGTCGGGTCGAAGGGAAGGGGCTTGACGTCGGCATTCTGGCCCAGGACGCCGGGCGGGAGGATGCCGTTGGCAAGGTCGGCCTGGCCTTTCAGGGCGACGCGAATGACTTCGGCCTTGTCAATCGCCATCGCGAACGCCTGTCGGACTTCTTTTTTGCCGAAGGGCGAGCCTGCCGCCGCCTGATTCAGGGCGACGTACCAGATGGCGGCGCGCGGAAAGGCTTTCAGGTCGGGCTTCAATTTCGGATCGCCGTTGACGTGATCTAGGTCGCGCGGCGAAACGTCGGTGATGTCGAGTTCGCCCGCCTGATATTTGCTCAGGCGCGTGTCGCCTTCCTTCAAAATCGGACGCACGATGCGGTCGAGCTTGGGCCTGCCGCCGTGATAATCGAGATTGGCGTCGAGCGTGACCTGATAGCCGCGCCGAAACTCCGCCAATTTGAACGGCCCGGTTCCGATGAGCGCTTTTTCGTCTACGACGCCGTTGTTCTTTTCAATCGCCTCGCGGCACACTACGTAGCCGGTCGGGTAGGTCATGTTGCCGAGCCAGTAGGGTTTGAAGGCGTCAATCGTGATTTGCAGGGTGTAGGGATCAACGACCTTGACGCCGGAAACCGTCATCGCCTTTTTGGTAATGCGGTCGGTCGCGCCCACGATGTCCTTGAGATAGGACGGGGCGGTGGTGGAGGCGGTCGCGGGGTCGCAGGCGCGGTCAATGCTGTAGGCGAAATCGTCGGCCGTCATTTCGCGTCCGTTGTGAAATTTTACGCCGTGCTTGAGGTGGAAGGTGTAGGTCTTGCCGTCCGCGCTCAACTCCCATTTTTCGGCCAGATTGGGCGCGATCTGGTTGTTCTCGTCCCACTTTACCAGTCCCTCGAAAACTTGCTGGAGCAGGTCAATCGTGGTTCCATCCTCGACGCGGGCGGGGTCTAAACTGGTCGGCTCGCTGAAAATGGCGTAGCGCAGGACGTTGGCCGCTTTGGCGCTGGCATTGCCGGTTATCGCCCCGTCGCCTTCCGGCCCGCCCTTGCGCCCGGTCGTGCAGCCGGTCAGCATCAGCGGCAGAACGAGCAGCGCCGCGCTCCATCCGGCGCGTATTGGAAGCCGGACGCTCCCCCTCTTATGAAGCGGCAAACCACGCTGGCGAACAGAACAACCCTTCACGACGCGACTCCTCTCCCCTCCCGTAAACTTGCTTTGCAGTTTCGCGCCGCGCTAAGGAGATTCCTGCCTGCGCCTTTTGCGAAAGCCGATTCACCTAACCCCCCGGCCCCCTTCCCCACCGGGGAAGGGGAAAGCTTAACATCGAGTTTGCAAGGCAAGTGTCACGTGCAATGTAAGGTCGGCGATTTTGCGGCGCTCTTGTCTTCTTCTGTTTCGTCCCGGCTTTGGGAAGAAACACGCGGCTGTTGTCTTGGCTCCCCCTTCCCCACCGGGGAAGGGGGAGGGGGTTAGGTGAATTGTTCCCCTTGCAAAGTGAACTTCCACGTAGGAAAATAGTCTATAGAGATAGGTGAAAACAAGAAGGAATCCGCGCCCGCCGAGGCGAAAAGATTTTTTCAAGAAAATCGGGCGGGCGGGTGTCACGAAGCGCGCACAATGTCGTAAGGGAAACCAGCGACCTTTGTTCGCTCCGAATCACGATGTGTTCAGGAGGCTGCTCGTGGTAACCGAACCCAATGCCCGGCACGCCCGACTCCAATCCCCTGCTGTCAGCGCGGCAGGGCGCGAAATAGAGCCGGTTTTCGCGGCGGAAACAATTTTAAGACGCTTTGGCGCGCGGGCCATCAGCCTGCTCGCCAACCCGCGCACGCTCGAAGACGGCAGAATCTTGCCGCCGCGCCTGAGCGCCAACGACTGCTACGTGGCGATGGAAGAGGCGTGCCGCAAAATGGCGCGCGTGGCGCTTCGCAAATATCAAACCGACGCGAACCTGCGGCAGACCGAGTTCGCCGCCGCGCTCGACGCGATGTTCCCGGACGCGCCCGCGTACCTGTCGCGGTGCATTCGCTCTGTCGTTAGCGACGCCGAGCGGCTGACCCGGCGCGAACTGCCGACCGTCTCGATGGATCAGCCCCTGGGCGCGAGCGGCGACGGCGCGCTGTGCCTGCGAGACACGATTGCCGACACGACGGCGGAAACGCAGCCGGAAACCGCCCTGCTGGAGCGCGATGACCGGGTTTCGTTCCGCAAGGCGCTGGCGGGCGCGCTGCAAAGCATTCCAAAAAATTATCTGGAAGCCCTGGAGCGCGACATGGCCCGTGACCGGCAGCGGGAAGAGGGCGTCAAGGTCGCGCCCGAAACCGACCGCGAACGGCAGACGGTTTGCCGCGCGCGGGCCGCGCTATCGGAAATCCTGCGCCGAGAATGCGGCCTGGACAACCCGTTTGTACGCCTCCTGAACGCGCAGAGGAGCAGCCGCGTGCGCCAGAAGTCGAAGCCATCCGCCAACTGGACGACCGAACGCCAGAACGATCTGTTCCGGCGGCTTTTGCAGTCGCCCTGGTCGGAACGCGCGCAGGACGCGGCGCACCCGGAAGGCAACGTCGAAGAGGCCGTCATCAACGAGGTCGGCGGCAAGACCAATGTCGCGCCGCCCTCGCCGGAAATGCGGCAGGCGATGCGCGTTCTCGACCTGTACACGCTGGGCGACAACCCGACGACCGAGCAGACCGAAGCGCAGGCGCTGTACGCTCAGGCGCGGCAGGCCCGGCACGCCGGCAAAACCGACGAGGCGATCCGTCTGTACCGCGCCGCCTACGAGCAAGACCCGCGCTTCTTCGCCGCCTACAGCGAGGTCGGCGTGCTGCTCAGTCAAGCCGGGAACCTGCGGGACGCGCTCAAAGTCTACCTGACGATTATGGAGCATCCCGACGCGGGCGCGCACAAATACATCGCGGCTACGAACGCTTCCGACATTTATCTGACCTGGTTCGACGCGGGGCGCAATCGGGAACGCAACATCGAGCGGGCCACGCATTATGCGCGGCTGGCGATGGAATACCCGACTCCGATGCGCGCCTGCAACCTGCTGCTGGCTTACGTGAAAGACCGCTACTACGTCGAGGCGCAACAGGTGATGGAAACGGTTTTGCGAAACAATCTGCCGGAATGTCCGAGCGAGAAGTTTTTGCAGACGCTGTTCCAGATTCGCGACGCCGACCTGGTGACCTGGTGGAATTGGCTGGACGGCGAGCTTGGAAAGGAAAACTAATCCGATGAAACTGTCTTTCAAATATATCCGCGCTTTCGCCCTGACGCTGGCTCTGACCGGCGCGCTGGCCCTGCCCCTCGCCCACGCCGCGCGCCAGACGGCTCCGACCGTACCCGCCGCTACTCAGGTGCAGATGGCGGACGGTCAGGAAACGCACGGTCACCGCGCCGCGCTGCCAGTCGCCTGAAAACGCTGCCGTCGCGAACGGAAATAGAATTAGGAACGTGAGAGCGAAACGCCGCCCTCCCGTTCCCGCCGCAACACATCAAGGCGCGGGGAGATTGACTCCC
>JBBRNU010000503.1:0-3873 GCA_038230115.1 Chthonomonadales bacterium
AGGTCCGCTTCCGACTGATAACGGCAGGCGGCGAGGGCGTCGGAAAGCCGGGATTGGAGCGGCAGTTCGAGGACGCCGGTTTTGCGCGCCGGGCCGTAGACCTCGATTTTCAGGCGCGGCAGTTTGGCGATCACGACCCGAACTTCCGGGGCCAGCAGAATCGTTTTCAGGGCGGCGGCGATGGCGATTTGGGCTTCGTCCGTCGTTTTGCCACTCACGCCGACCGTCCACGCCTGTCGGTTGCCGCCATCGCTGTCGGTCAGGCTGAAATGAATGTTACCCGACGCCTCTACCAGAAACGCGCCCGTCAATTTCGGCTCGTCAGTTACGGTAACCCCCAGCAGACAGCCCGGCGTTATTCTCGTCGCCGCGCTCGCGTTCGGGTCGGCAGGCGGCGCAGACGTAACGGCGGCATCGGGCGGCGCGGGCGTCTGCGCGGCCAGCCGCCTTCCGGGCGTGAAAGCGCAGGCAATCGCCATCCCCAGCAGGAACAGACGCCACAAAAACCTGCCCTGCCCCGCTCCCATTTCTCTCTTCTGTTGTCGGGTTCGCTTGCTGTCCATAGCCCAACCTCCAACGGCCCGCCTCACTCTTGCTTCGCCGTTCGCATCGAACCAATCCTGGTCAATCCAATTTTTCCGCCAGAAGCCAGCGCTGATATTGCTTCCGGGTGTGCTTTCAAGACGCGCCCGACGCGGAATCAGTCCAGCGACCGCAGCCAGCATTTGGCGGCATAGAACGCAGCCTATCGGAGATGCTGCCAAAAAATGTCCAGCACAGCGCCAGTCAAAATTGCCACTGCCGCCGTTGCAGAGAGGTTGGCGATCCAATAGGAAGCTGTTCGCGGAAGACCCTTTCGCTCGGCGCGTGACAGCGTGCAATAAATACCGAACTGCCTGTCCACTGCCTGCGGCCAGCAGGCAATCGTCCAACAAACATAGAACGGCACAAACCAGAACTCAGGGCGATGTTTATCCCCCAACAGCGAAGGCGCAAAGTAGCATACAAGCGTGTAAACCGCCAACAGCGTTACCATGACCGCTCGGCTGCGATACCACGACAATAAATTCGTTTGTTTTTCCGTCAGCGCCAAATCAACGCTCCCCGCCTCGCGCAAACCTTTCAGCGCGCCGCCTCACGCTCAATTCAGCGCAGGCCGATCCGCGCCGCCGCGTCGTTTTTGACGGAGCGGACCGCGTAGACCATCACGCCCAGAGTTGCGCCCGGTCTGGTATTTTCATGGCAGCTGAGACACTCCTGATTCGCGGCCAGCACAGGCCGCATCAAGATGTCCCACGAGTCCAGTTTGGTTCGCTTCTCTCGGCCCGTCATCAGAACGGGAAGCGCGGCAATCGCGTTTTGTTCGAGCGTTGTCCAGTCCAATCGGTTGTTTGCCGCGACATCTGAACCGTCGCAGTTGTATTCCCAATCCGTCGCGACCTGCTTCTGGTTAAAATAAAGCAATTGCAGTTTTGGACTACCAAAATTCCTGCCCGGTTTCGGCACGGGAGCGCAATGCAATAGACTGATCGCATAATCGCGGCGCGCGGCGTTGACGTTGGCAATCAGCGCCTGTTCTCGCGGCGTGTCCACCTTCAACTGGACGAGACCTGCGTGTTTGCGAAAGACGATACGCAGCGCGCCGAAGTTTTTGTCACGGAGTATCTCGAACCGGGGCTGCACATACAGGTCGAGCATCTGCGCGACCTGCAGTGCGGAACCCAGAGTCTGCGTCGGTCTGGCCGATGATTTGAGAACCGCGCCCGGCAGCTGATACATCTTCGAGTCGTATCCCATCTTTGCGGCGCACGAGCCGATAAGAAGAACCGGGAAGAGCAGGCAGCCAGCGACCGTCATTTTTGCGGTGGACATCGTTCATTTCCAGCCTTTCGCCCATCGCGCCGTGTTGTTCAATGCTTCAAGACTACGCCCTGCACGGAGCCACTGGCATCAGCCGATGAATGGGCCAATGACCAATTCACCGGCGGGCTGTTTTAACGTTGAAATGTCCTGCCGCGCCAGCGTCCCGTTTACCGAAAGCGATTTGGGGCGCCAGCCCGCTCGCCTTCAATCCGTCAGGCCGTGATATGTCCACTCGTAGCGACCGCCGCTGGTGCGAAAGGCGCTGTCGAGAACGCCGCCATCGGCCTGCCACTGCGCCACGAGCGGCCCGCAAAGCCCGCTGACCGTCAGTGGTTGATAGGTCGCATCGTCTTTGTGCAAGTCCATGACGGTCAGCCGGTCGCCATGTCGGGACAGACCGTAACTGGTGACGCCCGCGGCGATAAAATCCGAAAACGCCTGCGTGGAGGCAAATAATTGCGAGTCCAAATCCTGCGTTTCCTCGACGTTCGCGGCGAACGCCAGATCGCCTCCAGCCGCGTTGACCTGCAGCCGCGTGCATGTTCCCTGATGTTCGAGGACGGCTTCCACGTAGGGATGCGGGGCGGAAAACCCCAGGGTCGTGAACCAGGCTCCGAAAGCCGAATTGGTCTGCCGCTCGGTGACGAAGACCGCCGGTTTGCCCTCGCCGCGTCGGATGTCCAGCACGGCGTAACGCGGCGCGCAACTGACACTGTTCAGTCCGGCCACGGTCGGAAGCGGCGCGACCGTGATGTGGCGCAAATCCAGCAGGCAGAACGAAACGACGCCGTACCCTTGTATCGGTTGGGGAGCGAGCCAGGCGACAGGCAAATATTTGTGCAACGCATCCGGCGACATTCGAAAATTGAGGATGAACCTTTCGGCCAGCGTCGCGCGCACCGAGGGCAAAATGGACATTGCAAGCCTCCTCGCACGTACAAACTTCCGGTGATGGTCGTTGCCTCATCATCGGGCGGCACGGTACGGAGGCGGCTGCGTATTTTCACGCCTTCCACCCCGCCGCGTTCCAGCAAACTCAGTGATCACTGTCAAAGTGATCGCTGTCAAGAAAATACATCAGTGCGTTTCTTCATCGTTTCCATCGTCTTTGGGGCGCAGCGATTCGCGGTATTCACGCCCTAAGCGTGTGGCTTCTTCGTGCGCTTCGCTGTTAGCGAAGGTTCCAAATATCTGCTCCCACCACGGGAGGGGCGAGGACAACGTTTCGGCTTGCAGGCGCTGTTTGAGTTGGGCGAGTTCCTGTTCCACTGCCGTCACGCGCGCTTCCAGAGTTTCGGCTGCCATGCGTAGGCCGCTCCTTTCTTGCGAATAAGCTAATTGCGCCCTGACCGTCGTTTGGCAGAGCGCTCCTGATCCCGCCAACCTGTTCCCAACGATCCAAAATGAGAAACGCAAGATAATTGTGGTTTGTGCTGGAATTATAACACACTCCGGCCCGTTCGTCCGTTTCGCACTCGCCGCACAGCAAAAAATTTCGCCTGCAAAAATTCCGGCGCAGAAATCACGCAGACAGTCGGAAAACTTTCTGCTATCCTATAAGCCAATAGACCGACGCGCCCTCGCAACGGTTTCGAGGTTCTATGAGGAGCGAACCGATGCCCTTGACTCACGAATTTATGCTGGCCCGTATGTACGCCAGCGACAAGACCATGAACGGGCAGTTTCTGACCGGCGTTCTGTCCACCGGCATTTATTGCCTGCCCTCCTGTCCGGCGCGCAAGCCCAAGCCGGAAAACGTGCGCTTTTTCACGACCGAGCCGGACGCGCGCACTGCCGGACTGCGCCCCTGCCTGCGCTGCCGCCCGGACGACTATTACCGCGATTACGACCCCGACACGCAAGCCCTGGCCGCTCTGGACGCCCGCATTCAGCGTGAGCCGGACGCTTTCGCTGGCGTCGAAGCGATTGTCGCCGCGTCGGGCATGGGCGCGAGCAAATTGCACGCCCTGTTTCGGCAGCAGTATCACGCCACGCCCGCCGCCCGTCTGA
>JBBRNU010000504.1:0-3865 GCA_038230115.1 Chthonomonadales bacterium
GATACCTGACATAAGGAAACCCTCCCAAAAAAGTAAAACAGATGACTTTTCGTCGAAACGCGCACGGTTCGCTGCGAACCTCAAACACAAGGGCATCGAGAATTAGGAAAAATGAGCGCCTACGCCTATGATTTGGAATATCAGGACGTTCTCTCGCTACCTTCCCTGGTCTGGCTGCCTGAGTGAACCTGGCGTGGCGAGGTTTTTGCTGCCGTCTGTGTCGAGATCGTTCCGGGCGCTCTCTTAATGGCACAGAACCAGAAACGCAAAAACCACGCACAGTTCATTCGTAACAGCAAAACGGGAATTTCGCTGCAAACAATGCTTCCTGGTGCGTGGCGCCATAGCCAGCAAACGCGCCGTTAAGCGCGCTTTTTCATTAGACAGCCTATTATAATAATATGTTTCCCGATATGTCAAGGGCTGAAAGAAAAAAATATTATGATTTTGTGATGAATTGATATTTCTTTGCAAAAAAGGGCGCTTTATTGCAAAGATATGCACGAGTAAGCCTTATTGCCTCAGAAATCGTAATGAACGGAATGCATCGTTTAAACGGCGATGAATCAACGGTTCATCCTGAAAGCGCGGGCATCTGATTGCGATAATGCCACCATTCCAGGCCGCACTGTTCCAGAAGCTGGCCGAGGGCGCAGAGCGGCAGCCCGACAACGTTGAAAAAATCGCCGACATAGCCTTCGATGAACGGTGCGGCGTACCCTTGCGCGCCATAGGCTCCGGCTTTATCGAGCGGCTCGCCGGTCGCGATATAGTCGGCGATCATGGTTTCGCTCAGAGCGCGAAACCGCACCTGGGTCGCGACGGAAGTCTGCGCGGTTCGCGTAATTCGCCCCTGCCGCGTTTCGAGAACCGCCACGCCGGTATGCACGACGTGCGTGGTTCCCGAAAGGGCCGTCAGCATTCGGCGCGCGTCGGCGTGATCAACGGGCTTGCCCAGGGCGAGGCCGACCGGCCCCGTCGCCAGCGTCACGAGCGTGTCGGCCCCGATGACGAAGCGGTTTCCCCTCTCCGGCGCGACGCGACCGGCGACTTCCCGCGCCTTTTCCCGCGCCAGCGTCATCACGAAATCCGCCAGGTCAATCGGCTCGCCCGGCGCAGGCGGCTCCTGATAACGGCTGGCGCGGACGGTAAACGGCAGGCCGAGCAGGGCGATCAATTCCTGACGGCGCGGCGAGGCGGAGGCCAGAATCAGCGCGGGCGCGCCGGCGCTTTCTTTTTGATTTTGATCCGGGGCGATGTCGAACGCATCGCCCGGCGTCTCCGAAGGCATGGGAACGGGCATTGGGCGCGGCTTCCAAATCGTTTCGTTGTGTCGAAGCGAGACCCGACCGAAACGTCAGATCAGGTCGGCGGCGGTGATGATGCTCTGGGCGATTTCGCGCATTTTTTTGTTCTGGTTGCGCGCCTGGAAGTGAATGCGCTTGAAGGCCTCTTCCTCGCTCATGTTGTGCCGATCCATCAGAATGCCTTTGGCGCGCTCGATAATTTTGCGCGTTTCCAGCGTTTCCTGAAGTTCCGAGATTTGCTTGGTCTGCGATTGAATCTGCCGGAAGCGGCGCACGGCCATTTCCAGGGCGGGCGCGAGGTCTTCCTTACGAAAGGGCTTCATAAGGTAGGCGAGCGCGCCGGTTTCGCTGGCCTGCTCCACCAATTCCTGCTCGTTGAAGGAACTGAGAAACAGAATCGCGCACGGCATCTCGTTCAGGATTGTCCGCGCGGCTTCTATGCCGTCCATGACCGGCATCTTGATGTCCATGATGATCACGTCGGGCTTGTGCGCGCGGGCGGCCTCGACCGCCTGCGCCCCGTCGCCCGCTTCCGCGACGACGACATGACCTAGTTTTTCCAGCCGCGCCCGAATAATTGTGCGCGTGAGCTGCTCGTCCTCGGCGATTACAGCCTTCAAGGGTTCCATTCGCCTGCCTCTCCCCTGTGCTGGAAACTGTCAAAGCGTTGGCAGGATGTTTCGATGTTACAAAGCGAGCGATGGGCCGAAGGGGAGGGGCATTGCGACCCGCGTTTTCCTCTTCCGCTTCCGCCCGCCCCGGAGTTCCTAGCCGCCAACGGGCATTTCCAGCGAATTGCTCCCCATTTTCGCCGAACGCCGGGCCGATTCCTTCTCACGACGCGCACAACACGTGAATTATTTTTTCGCAAAACAGCGTAATGATTTATCGCGCTTTGCTGCCGTTCGTTCCATTGCTCGCTTCGCCGCTGGAACTGCCGCCGTCGCCGTTGGCTTCCGCGCCGTTTTCGCCCTCTTTCCGGGCCTGGCCGCCTTTGCGCCCGATCTGGGCCATGTGCTGCCGGTCGCGCGAGACCGCGACGCCGCCGCGCCGTCCGATCTTCGCCATGTGTTCGCGGTCTTGCGCCACGGTCTGACCGCCCTTGCGTCCGGCTTCCGCGTGACCTTCCGGGTTGCCGTGCCAGCCGCGTCCGTTCGAGGCCTGCCCGCCCTCGGTTTCCGTCTGGGCCGTCTGCGCCGCCTTGTCATTGTCAGCGCTCTTGCGATTCGTCGCCATAATCATAACCCCTTTCAGGTATGCTAAATGTCTTGTATTGACCGTCAGTAGACGTTTTTGCATGGACGGCTTTCGGGCGCGGCAAGTTCCTCGAATTGCTTTCGCGCGTCCGTCAAGAGCGGAACGAACTGACAGGCGCCGCGCGAAAACGGGAAGGAAAGCATGGCGCTGAAAACAGAACCTGGCAGTCTGGCGGGCATTGACGCGGGCGGCACGTTCACGGACTGCGCGCTGATTGATGCGGATGGGCGCGTGACGGTTCGCAAGCGGCCCTCGACGCCCGCCGACCCTGCCGAAAGCGTGCTGGCGAGTCTGAGCGCGGCGCGAGCCGAGGGGCTGCTGCGGGCGGGCTATACGCTCGTGCATGGCTCGACGGTCGCGACGAACGCCCTGCTGGAGCGGCGCGGGGCGCGAACGGCCCTGTTGACCACGCAGGGGTTTCGGGACGCGCTGGAAATCGGGCGGCAGCATCGGGCGCAGTTGTACGCGCTGGCTCCGGTTCAGCCCGCGCCGCTGCTGCCGCGCGCGGCGCGTCATGAAGTTCGGGAGCGTTTGGACTGGCAAGGCGCGGTCGTGACGGCATTGGACGCGCCGGGCTGTCAGGCGCTGCTGGACGCCCTCGAAGCGCAGGGCGTCGAGTCGCTGGCGGTCTGCTTTCTGTTTGCCTATCTGAACCCCGATCACGAGCGGCAGGTCGGCGCGTGGGCGCGGGCGCGCGGCCTGTCGGTTTCTCTTTCGCATGAAATTGCGCCGGAACCGCGCGAGTACGAGCGCACGGCGACGACGGTCGCGAACGCTATGGTGGCCCCGATCATGGCGCATTATCTGGGCGAACTCGCGGCCCGTCTGGGCGCGGCGGGCGGACGGGTTCTGCGCGTGATGCAGTCGGACGGGGGCGCGCTGTCCGCTGCGGAAGCCTCGGCCCGCGCCGTGCAGACCGCGCTTTCCGGCCCGGCGGGCGGCCTGACGGCAGCCTCCTATCTGGCGCGGCAAACCGGCTTGCCGCGCGTTTTGACCTTCGATATGGGCGGAACCAGCACGGACGTGGCGCTGCTGCTGGATGGAGAATGTCCGGTCGTGACGCTGGGGGAGGTGGCGGGAATTCCCCTGCAAGCCCCAATGCTGGACATTCATACGGTGGGGGCGGGCGGCGGCTCGATTGCCCGGCTGGACACGGGAGCCGGGCTGCGCGTGGGGCCGCAAAGCGCGGGCGCCGATCCCGGCCCGGTCGCGTATGGGCGGGGCGAGCGGCTGACCGTGACGGACGCCAACGTTCTCCTGGGGCGGCTGCCCGCGAGCGTTCGCCTGGGCGGACAATTGCC
>JBBRNU010000505.1:0-3836 GCA_038230115.1 Chthonomonadales bacterium
ATGCATTTCAAAACGGGGTTACCATCCCGTTCTACCCATCCCGGTCGTGCGGACTTAAACGCGTTAACAAATATCATGGCAATTACACCACCGCGACCGGCCCGCCGTTGGGCTATGTCCCTGATTTTCTTTGCAGCGACAACGGGCGGGTTCGCCGCGAACTGCCAGCCGACGCGCGCCGACGCCAGCAATGACAAAAAACGCGCGCAGTTAGCGGCGGTTCGGCGGCTGATCGTTGCGCCGCCGTTTTACGCGACCGACACCCTTGCCAAATCCAGCGCTGGGACGAAACCGGGCGAAAAGCCGACCGCCGCAAGCGCCAAAACCGATCCGCGTCTGGCCTCCTATGTGGTTCAGCTGCGCGAACTGGAAAATCACGCCCGCGCCCGTCTGCCGGAGCGCGTCGGGGCGCGGACGCCCTACGAAATCGTCCCCGCCGATGCCCTACGAACCGCGTTTGAAACCCTGAAGCTGACGCCGGAGTCGCTGTTTCAGAACAACGGTCGGATGCGCGGCGGACGGTTCGCCCTGCCCGACACGGCGAACGTGGCGAAGTTGACCGCGTTTCTCAAGGCCGACGCCATTTTGCTGGGCGCGATGGACGAGCCGCGCCGCAGCAACGGGCATTACTATTTCGACGTGAGCGGCATCAACTACACCAGCTCGCACGTTCGCAGCAAGGCCGGGTATTTTCTCCTGCGCGCGGACGGCAGCGAGATTTTGCACGATTACGTCGAGGCGCTCCGGCCCCTGACTCGAATCGGGGCGCGCGAGTTCGTGACGGAGGACTGGCGAGAAGCGACCGATCAGGTCATCGAAGACCTGCTCGACGAAATCACGCGCTACACGCCGGTCAAGTCGGGCGGGGCTTCGGCTCTACGTCCGGTCAGGGTCGTCAGGGCGATGCCGACCAGGACAAGCGCGCCGCCCAGCGCGCTGACCGGACGCAGGATTTCGCCGCGAAACAGCCAGCCGTAGAAGGGGCCGAGCAGGGGCTGAAATAAAATCGAGACGCCCAGAACGGAAACCGGGAAGCGGGGCAGCAGGCGATACCAGACGCCGTAGCAGAGCGCCGAGCAGATCAGGCTGAGATAAAGCAGGCCGCCAACCCCCGCAGGCGTCACGACCGGCGCGGCCCGCCAACACTCCGCGATGGCAAGCGGCGCCAGCATCAGCGCGCCCGTCAGCATCTCGACTGCCACGACGAACAGGCCGGGATACCGACCGGACAGGCGCTTGGCAAGCACGCTAACGCTCGACTCGAACAGCAGGCCGAGCAGGGCGATGCGGTTGCCGACGGCCTGCCCCGCGATCAGCCAGATGCCCGCCAATCCGAGCAGCATTCCGCCCCACTGCCGCGTGTTCAGCCGTTCCTTCAGGAAAACGCGCGCGAACAGGGCAATCAAAATCGGCTCGCAGGCTACCAGTAAAGAGGCGTCGCTGGCCGTCGTGCGCTGAATGCCGGCGTATTGAATGCCGTAACTGAGAACGATGCCGAACAGACTCAGGGCCAGAAAAGCCGTCCGGTCTTCCCGGCGAATGCGCGGCAGCGGCCCGGAAGCGCGGGCCAGGGCCAATAGCAGCAGACCGGCGGGCAGAAAACGCAGCGCAGTCAGCGTGAACGGGCCGAAAACCGCCAGCCCCGCCTTCGCCGCCACGCTCGACGCGCCCCACAAGACGTTGATGCCGACCAACTGCGCCAGCGCGCCCGGCGATAGCGCCGCTGACGGGGCGTCAGGCTTTTTCTGCGAAGCCGCCTCCGCCGCGCTCAACCCGACGGCCCGCGATAAAACGGCAATTCGACGACCGTCAGCCGCACGTCGCGCCCCTCAACCCGGACAGATGCGCCAGGCGCGCGATGCTCGTGCCGCGCGTACCCCAGCGCAATCGTCCGCCCGTCCATTGCGGGCGACGCGGACAGGACGCTTGTGATGCGCCCGGTCTCGCGCCACTCGCCATTCTCCGTCTCGGCGAACAGTTTATCACTGGGTTCGGGCAAACCGCCGCCCGTCCCAGATGGCGCCCGCGTTTCCCCGTCTACGTTCACGCTCGCCGCGCCCCCGACTTCCATCCCGACGTTCGCGACGTTTTCGACGACGAATCCGGTCAGAGCGCGGTTCGTGTGGCCTCGCGACTCGATGCGCGCGATGATCTCCTGCCCGACATAACAGCCTTTGGTCAGGCTGATGTGCGTTGGCCCCAGCCCGGCCTCCAGCGCAATCGTCGTCTCGTCCATGTCCGCGCCATACTTCGGAAGGCCCGCCTCGACCCGCAAAATCTCCTGCGCGGCGGACTGAATTTCTGTCACGTCGGCCCGCGCCAGCGCAGCCTGCATTCGGGTTTCCTGCGCGACGGGAAAATAAATGTTGAAGCCGGGAGCGCCATAGTTCGCGGACATCGTGACGGTAAAATCCCGGCAGCCTGCCAGCGGATCGCGTTCGGCGGAATCGCCCTCTTCGTCCAATTTGGCCCGCGCCATCGGGCCAAGCAGGGCGACGCAGCCCAACTGCGCTGTCACATCATGGATTTCCACGTCTTCCATAATCAGGAAGCGGTCGAAGACGGCCTTGATTTTTTCCAGGTTTACGCGCGGCAAATCGGCCAGCAAAAAGTCTTCGTTTGGCAGGCCCAGCGCGCTTGCAAGATTTTCCCCGCTGTTTGCAGCGCGAACCGGAACGAGGGACAAATCCGTCAGCAGATGCCCGGTCGCATCCAGAACGCAGGCCTGGAAAAACCCGTCGAACGCCCCATTTTTCAGCCGGGTCACGTCATTGCTGATCATGCCCTGCAGCCAGGAAAAGCGGTCGGCTCCCGTGATGGCGAGTTTGCCAACCTCCGCGCGGTTGATGAAGCCGATGCCCTCGCGCGCGGCGCGAACCTGTTCCCGCGCTGCCGGTTCCTGCCTTGTTTCTGTCACTTTGAGCCTGTCATTTCGGGGCGGTCTCGATGACCCTGTCACATTTTGCGGGCCACGACGGTCGCCGACGCCTGCGCCAGAGGCTTCACGACAATCTCGTCTATGTTGACGTGCGGGGGGCGCGTGACGGCCCATTGCACGCAGTCGGCGACATCCTCGGCGGTCAGGGGCGTCAGGCCGGCATAGACTTTCGCCGCGCGTTCCCGGTCGCCCTTGAAGCGCACCTCGCTGAATTCGGTTTCGACGAGACCGGGAGCCACTTCGGTAATACGAACGGGCTTGCCGACCAATTCCAGCCGCAGAACCTGCGTGATCGCGCGCACGGCGAACTTGGCGGCGTTGTAGCCCGCGCCGCCCGGATACGCCTCGCGCCCGGCGACGCTCCCGATGTTGACGATATGCCCCGCGCCCGACGCCTCCAGTTTGGGCAGCAGGGCGCGCGTCATCCGCATCAGGCCCATCACGTTGGTATCGTACATGCGCTCCCAATCGTCATCATTGGCCTGCGCGACGGATTCCATTCCCAGCGCGCCGCCCGCGTTATTAATCAGGACGTGCGCGACCGGGATTGCGTCGCAGAACGCCCGCACGCTGTCGGCGTCGGTCACGTCGAGAGCGTGAACCTGCGCCCCCAGCGGTTCGCCCACTTCCCGCAGCCGCTCCACGCGCCGCGCCCCCAGAACCAGTCCGAACCCGGCCTGATATAAGTAACGCGCACAGGCCGCGCCAATTCCCCCGCTCGCCCCCGTCACCACCGCAATGCGCTGCGTTCCGCCCAAAGCGTTTTCCTTTCCCATGCCACATTTAACGATGCGCCTAAATGCCGCCTAACCCCGGTTTAGTTACCCCTTCCCCGGTAGGAGATAGTTCACCTAACCCCCCGGCCCCCTCCCAATCGCCGACGCGCTTCCCCTTCCCC
>JBBRNU010000506.1:0-3833 GCA_038230115.1 Chthonomonadales bacterium
GAAAACAGTCCGAACCGCATTCTGTCTGAGCGCGTGCAGTCAACAGCGTACCTGTGGCACAACTACGGCAAGTCCACAATTGGGGCGCGGGCCGACATCGAAAAAGTTCCGATTGAGCGTTTGCAGGGTTTCTGGCGGATGTACTATCAGCCCGACAACGCTTATATCATCGTCAGCGGCAAGATTGACGAGGCCAAAACGCTGGGGCTGATCAAGCAAAAGTTCGGCCCCATCCCGCGCCCGACCCGCGTGATCCAGCCGACCTACACGGACGAACCCACGCAGGACGGCGAGCGCTCGGTAACGCTGCGGCGCGTGGGCGATATTCAAGTCGCGATTGCGGGCTACCACATTCCCGCGTCCTCGCACCCCGACGCCGCAGCCGTTAACGTGCTGGCGCAGATTTTGGGCGACGAGCCATCCGGCAGACTTTACAAGGCTCTCGTCGAAACAAAAAAAGCCGCCCGCGTTTCGGCTTCCAGCGACGAACTGCGCGATCCGGGTTTGCTAATGGCGTCGGCGGAAGTGGCGAAAGACGCCTCGCTTGACGCCGCGCGCGACGCGCTGCTGGCGACCGTCGAATCCTTCGCCAACACGCCGCCCACCCAGGAAGAAGTGGACCGCATCCGAACACAGCAGCTGAAAGAAATCGAGTTGCTGCTGAACAACTCGGAGCGCGTCGGCGTCGGCATGAGCGAGCTGATCGCGTCGGGCGACTGGCGGCTGCTGTTCGTGACCCGCGACCGCCTGCAAAAAGTGACGCCCGCCGATGTGCAGCGCGTGGCGAAGCTGTACTTGAAGCCTTCCAACCGCACGCTCGGCCTGTTCGTTCCCACCGACAAGCCCGACCGCAGCGAGATTCCGGCCACGCCCGATGTCGCCAGCCTGGTCAAGGACTATAAAAGCGACGTGGTAGTCGCGACCGGCGAAGCGTTCGACCCGTCCCCGGCCAACATCGAGTCGCGCGTGACGCGGCCCGCGCCGATCGGCGGCGTGAAGCTGGCCCTGCTGCCCAAAAAGACGCGCGGCGCGATCGCTCAGGCCAGCCTGACGCTGCGCTTCGGCGACGAAACCAGCCTGATGAACCGCGTCACGGCGGGCGAGCTGACCGGCGAAATGCTGATGCGCGGCACGACCAAGCATACCCGCCAGCAATTGCAGGACGCCTTCGACAAGCTCAAGGCGCGCGTTCGCGTGAACGGCGGGGCGACTTCGGTGCGCGCTTCGATTGAGGCGACACGGGAGAACCTGCCCGCCGTCATGCAGTTGGTCGGCGAAGTTCTGCGCGAACCGGCGTTTCCTGAAAAGGAGTTTGACACGCTCAAACAAGAGCAGGTCACTGCCATCGAGCAGCAAAAGAGCGACCCGATCTCCATCGCGCGCACGGCCCTGGCGCGGCACATGTCCCCCTACCCCAAAGGCGACGTGCGCTACGTAATGACCCCGGACGAGGAAATCGCCGCCATCAAAGCGACGACGCTGGACGACGTGAAGAAATTCTACGCCGACTTCTACGGCGCGTCCAACGGCGAATTGGCGGTCGTCGGCGACTTCGACGCGCAGACGGTTCCGACCCTGACGACGCAGTTGCTGGGAACCTGGAAAAGCCCGCGCGCTTACACCCGCGTACCGCGCCCATACCAGGACATTTCGCCGGTCAATCAAGGCTTCGAGACGCCGGACAAGACGAACGCCATCTTCCTCGCCACGGCTGCCGTGAAAATCAAGGACGATGACGCCGATTATCCCGCGCTGGCGCTGGGCAACTATATTCTGGGCGGCGGCTTCCTGAACTCCCGTCTCGCCACGCGCATTCGGCAAAAAGAGGGTCTGAGCTACGGCGTCGGCTCGCAGTTCAGCGGCGACCCGCTGGACAGCAACAGCGCGTTCATGGCCTACGCCATTTACGCCCCGCAGAACGAGGCCAAAGTGGAGGCCGCGTTCAACGAGGAACTGGCCCGCGCGATCAAAGACGGGTTCACGCCGGAAGAAATCGCGGCGGCGAAAACCGGCTTCCTGCAATCCCGGCAGGTGGGCCGCGCGCAGGACAATTCGCTGTCCAGCGCCCTGAGCAGCGACCTGTTTTTAGGCCGCACACTGGCCTTCGACGCCGATTTCGAGCAGAAGGTCAACGCCCTCACCGCCGAGCAGGTCTCCACGGCGATGCGGAAGTACTTCGATCCGTCGCGCGTCACGATCATCAAAGCGGGCGACTTCGCCAAGTCCGCAAAACCGGCGGGCAAGTAGGCGAAATCCGCCTAACCCGGTTCTCATAGAGAGAATGCCACCTAACCCCCCGACCCCCGTCCCCACCGGGAAAGGGGGAACGCGAAACAAGAACCGCGCGCCTCTCACCGCTATCGAGACGTAAAAAACAGCTCTGCGCTTCAATCAGATGAAGACGCAGGGCTGTGTTGTGTTAGGCGTACCCGGCGGGCCGAACGCTCCCCCTACCCTGGTGGGGAAGGGGGTCGGGGGGTTAGGGACATTGATCCTTAAATGACGGGCTTGCCGGTCTTGTCGTCAATCACGTCGCCGGTCACAGAGTCGGCGATCTTTTCGGTGATGCCGCGCGTGTCGGGCGTACCGTCAATGGCATGGCCGCCGGTCTGCACGCCGGGCATTCCGTTCGCGCCGACCGCGTTCTCGACGCCCGTTTCGGTGCGATAGGCCGTGTTGGAAACGTCCTGGCGGACGGCATGCGTCGTGCCAGCGACATTGGCGGCGACGTTGCCCGCCGTGTGATTCACGTCGGCGGTCACGCCGTGTCCCACGCCGGAAATCGTGTTGTCGTTGTCCACCGCGTCCACGGCTCCGACCGCCGCGCCGCTCGCAACGCCGCCCGCCAGACCGCCGATGACCGCGCCCGCGACCATTCCCACCGGGCCAGCCGCCGCGCCCGCAATCGCGCCGGTAATCGCGCCGCCGATGCCGCCGAGTTCCGCGCCCTTCTTGGCGTCGTTGTTCGGATCGTCGTCAATTCCATGCTGAATTCTATCGTCGGACATTTTTCGCTGCCTCCATTGGATTTGTAGTTCTTTGCCAACCACTGCAAATACAACGGAACTGCTCGTTTTGTTCCAAAATTTTTGCGCGGTCGCTCGCCACTGTAGGTTTGACCTGAATTGCGTATGCGCGCACGAGAACAAGCGAACGACTTGCACGCCCGGACGAGGAAAACGTCTTGACGTCTATCGTCCTCCGTGTTACAATGGCGGTTAGGAACGCAGGAAAAGCCTGCTGCATTTCGCCTTTCCTTTCCTGAACGCAAAAACCGATGACGATCACGATGGAACTGACGCCCCAGCAGAAAGCCCGCCTCCGTGAACGCGCCGCGCGACAGGGCAAGCAGCCCGCCGACGTGCTGACCGCTTTCCTGGACACGCCAACCGAAGAAGAAACGGCGGACGCTTCGCCGACGTGGGGCGAACGGACGCTGACTGCGCTGGAAGCCGAAGACGCTTTGGGGCTATGGCAGGATCGGCCCGAAAGCAGCGCGGAATTGGCCGCCGAGTTCCGCCGTCTGGCTGGGAGCCGGGGGCCGCTGCCGTGCCGCTGATGGACGCCGACCTATGCATTGACTTGCAGCGCAAATTCGCGCCCGCTCTGGGCTGGCTGCAAGCGCAGAAAGAGCCGCTTTTCGTTCCCGGCTTCGTCGGCGTCGAGCTGCCGGCAGGCTGTGAGAATGCTGAGGCGCTGCGCGTCATGCAGCGATTTCTGCTGCGCTTCGGCGTGGTCTGGCCTTCCGAAGCGGGCTTGAACCGGTTTTTGACTGACTTGGCGCCGCTGCGTCTTTCGCATGGCCTGAGAGGGTTCGACCCGCTGATCGCGAC
>JBBRNU010000507.1:0-3825 GCA_038230115.1 Chthonomonadales bacterium
AGGCGGGGTCGGGCGCGTCGAGGTTGAGGGTCGGGGGAATCCAGCCGTGCCGCATTGCCAGACAGCAGATCGCCGCTTCCATCGCCCCGGTCGCGCCCAGCGCGTGCGCGTGCATCGCTTTGGTTCCGCTGATAGGGAGCGAGCGCGCGACGTCTTCGCCCAGCGCCTGCTTGAAAGCGAGGGTCTCGGTCGCGTCGTTGAGCGGCGTCGAGGAGCCATGCGCGTTGACGTAATCCAATTCGTCCGGGGCGACCTGCGCGAACGCCAGCGCCTGCTGCAGACAGCGGGTCGCGCTGGCCGCGTCCGGGCGCGGCGCGGCCATGTGGTGCGCGTCGTTGGTGTTGGCGAACCCAATCAATTCGGCGTAGACGTCCGCGCCGCGAGCCAGGGCGTGTTCGCGTTCTTCCAGAACCAGAACCGCTGCGCCCTCGCCCATGACAAAGCCGTTGCGGTCGCGGTCAAAGGGGCGGCAGGCGCGCGTTGGCGCGTCGTTGCGGGTGGACATCGCGTGGATGAGCGCGAACGCCCCGAAGCACAGGGGGGCGAGCGGCGCTTCGGCCCCGCCCGCCAGCATCACGTCGGCGTCGCCGCGCCGGATCGCGTGCCACGCATTGCCAATCGCAATCGGCCCGGACGCGCACGAGTCGGCGTTCGAGGTCATGTACCCCGTCAGGCCCAGTTCAATCGCGGCGTTGCAGCTGCCCGCGCCCACAAACATTTGCAGCGCCAGGGCCGCGCTGATACCATGCGGCCCCTCGCGCAGATATTGCGTGTGCTGATCCTCGGCCCACGCCGCCCCGCCCAGCGCGCTGCCGATGCAGACGCCGATGCGTTCCCGACACTCGCGCGCCAGGTTCAAGCCAGCATCGGCGACGGCCTGCTTGCTCGCCGCAACCGCGAACTGCGAACAGCGGTCGAGCCGCTTCAGCGTCTTGCCTTCGAGATAATCGGCGGGGTCGAAATCTTTCACCTCGCCCGCAATCCGGCACGACAGCCCGCTCGCGTCGAAGCGCGTGATCGGGCCGATGGCGGAACGCCCGCAGCGCACGCCCGCCCACAGCCCTGCTGAACCGCTGCCGATAGGCGTGATGGCTCCCAGGCCCGTGACGACGACGCGGCGGGGCGAATTAAACAATGGCATGGGCTTCGATTTTCGTTTCCGGCAGGGCGCACTCGGCTTCCACTTTCGCCTTGATGCAATTCAGCGTCCTGCCCGCAATGGCGCTGACAAACAGGTTCCCGACAATGGCGTGCGCGAACCACGCGCCCAAAACGGGAACCGGGTAATTCAAAACGTGGTCAATCACGACGTGAACATGGTCGGCGCGCCGGACGATGCGCCATTCCACTTCCATGCCGCGCGTGACGCCGCGAAGGTGCCGGTAGGTAATGCGCCCGTCTTCCGGGATCAGTTCTTGCCGCGCCCGCCAGCGACAGGGAAACCCGTCCCGCGACGCCCCGAAGTCGGCGACTTTATGCCGCTCCGAACGTTCCAGTACGCGCAAATACCGGTAATGCGGCAGCAGGGCGGGCCAGTCCTGAATGTCGGCGGCGTACTTCCAGACGCGGGCGTACACGCGCTCCGGGTCGCCATAAATTTCCACCGCATTCGAGGTTTTCACGCCGTCCGCACCCTTCCCGCCCCATTTTCTCTTGGCTCTCTTGTGACCGCAAACCCGGTTTCAATTACAGTTGGTACGCGCCGCGCCGGAGAATGGTTCGCAGGAGGCTCTAGCCCCCGTCACCCGTGAAAATGCCGATTGTCGCGAAAAATCGTGATGGCGTCCCGGTACACGTCACGCGTGAGGGCGGCGACGCGCGGCCATGCGAAGCGCGCGGCGTATTTGCGCGCCCCTGCCGCCAATTGTTCACGGCGGGCGGGATTGGCGAGGAGGGCGCTCAGTTTGCCGAGATAATCCGTGCGGTCGCCCGCCCGAAACAGTTCCAAACAGTCTATGCGCGCGGCGATGTCGCGAAAGCAGTCCAGATCGGAGGCCAGAATCGGACGGCCCTGCGCGAGTGGAAACGAGACCGAATACGAGCCGGTCGCCTGCGTGTGCGGCGTCAGGACGATTTCGCTCGCCGCCAATGCCTCGGCCAGTTCCGCTTCGGGCAGATAGCCCGTAATGAGGACGCGGTCGCCCCAATTCGACCGGGCGATGTCGGCCTGCAGCCGCGCCAGATACGGTTCCATGTCGGCGTTCCGCGCGCCGCCCGCAATGACCAGCGTCACGTCGTCGGGCAGTTCGGGCAGAATGGCGAGGGTCAATTCGTACCCCTTGTTGTAAGCGATATACCCGAAAATCGTGAGGATTCGCCGCCCGTGCAGGCCGTATTTTTGTCGAAACGACTCGCCGTCGGTGGGCGAGGGCGTCGGTTCGGGGATGCCGGTCGGCACGACGGGAACGAAATTCGGGGTTGCGCCGCGCGCGATCAGGGCGTTGCGCGCCGCGGTGGTATGCACAATCGTGATCGCCGTCGTGAAGGGCGCGATCTCGATGCTGTCGCGATAGGCCGTGTTTCGCACGAGCAGCTGCTTGGCGAAGCGTTTGTGCGGGCGGCGCTCGGTCGCGACTTTCAGCATTTCGGCCAGCGAGTAGGTCGTGTGCGCGGTCAGGACGACGGGCTTTTGAATCAGATACCGCAGTTCCCAGAACCCGGCATTGACTTCGAGCGGCAGACGTCGCCGGGGCATCAGGTTGCCCCAGAAACTATGCTCGTGCTGAATATGCACCAGATCAACATCCGGGGCGTTCAAGCGTTCGGCCTGCGCCCGATAATGCGTGGTCGGCTGCCGCCCTTCGGTGATCGGCACGACCGTCACGCACACGTCCGGCAGGGTTTCCAGCCCCGCTATAAGCGCGCGGGTGTAGGCGGCAATGCCGCACCGCTCCCCCGTCGTAGCCAGCATCGCGACTTTTATCATGGCCTTGCATTCCAAACCGGCAAAACGCCTTGCCTTGTATCGGCGCGCAATAAAGAAGACGGCGCGCTCGAACCGCGTCAGCGAATCAAATGCGCGGCGCGCAGGCGGCGCTTGACGGCCACGCCCAGATGCAGCAAGCGGTTTTTGGCAAGCCCGATGCCGATCACGCCCCGCATGGCGAGCAGACTCCCGCCGCCCGCCGTCTTCCGATAATAAATGAGCGAACTGCGGAACAGGCGAGCCGTCATCGCCGCGCTTTGCTGCCGAACGCTGCCCATCCAATGATGCACGACGCGGGCCTGCGGCACGTACATGATTTTCCAGCCCGCCCGCCGAATCCGCCAGCACCACTCGATTTCCTCGTAGAACATGAAGAAATCCTCGTCCAGCGCGCCGACCTGATCCATCACGGCTTTGCGAACCATCAGGCACGCCCCGGACACCTGGTCTACCTCGGCCTCGCGGTCGAAATCGTCGCGCCCGAACTGCCACACCTTATCATACGCGGCCCGGTTCCCGTTTCGCAGCCCGGTCGCGGCCAAAAACTCGGCCCAGACAGTGGGAAAACGCCGTCCATTCGGCTGAAGACTGCCGTCGGAGTTAAGCAGTTTCGGGCCGACCGCCCCCACGTCGGAATGCGCGTCCAGAAACCGAACCAGGGTTGTCAGCGAATCGGGTTCGGCCTCGGTGTCGGGGTTCAAAATCACGACATGCCGCCCGACGCACTGCCGCAGCGCCTGATTATTGGCCGTGGCGAATCCGGGATTGTGCGGATTGGCGATGAGCCGCGCATCGGGAAACGCTTCGGCTACCATCTGCGCGCTGGCGTCCGGCGAGTTGTTGTCTACGACGAACGTTTCCACGTCCAGGCCGCGCGTCGCGGCGGGCAGCGCTTCCAG
>JBBRNU010000508.1:0-3823 GCA_038230115.1 Chthonomonadales bacterium
CGAAATCCGTCTGCACACGCAAAAAGCCCGGCTCGCACTGATGCTGGGGCTGTAAGCGGGTTGAAAAGGGGCGAACGGGCAGAGACCGGAAACTAATGCCCGTTCGCTCAGGCGCAGCCTGGGCTAAACTATGCTGAGGAGGAGTTTCGCAATTGGACATCACGCCCGACCATCTGCCGCATCGCGTGGAAAAACCCTGGGGCTACGAAATCTGGTACGCCTGGACGGATCAGTACGTCGGCAAAATCATTCACGTGAACAAGGGCGGCAAACTGTCGCTGCAATACCACGATTTCAAAGACGAGACCAGCTACCTGCTCTCAGGCCGTCTCGTCCTGACCAAAGGCGACTCGCCGGACAATCTCACGCACACCGAGATCGCCGCCGGGCATCAATGGCGCAACCGCCCCGGCGAAATTCACACCATCGAAGGTCTGGAAGATTCCGACGTGCTGGAAGTCTCGACGCCGCACCTGGAAGACGTGATTCGCCTTTCCGACCACTATGGCCGCGAGGGAACCAACAAACCCTGACCTTTTTTTCCGCGCCGCGAACTATTTTTTCCAAAGGACGTCTTGATGCGTAAAGTTGTGCTGGTTTATTCCGGCGGGCTGGATACGTCGGTCTGTATTCCGCTTATGCGCGAAGAGTATGGCTTCGACCACGTGATTACCGTGACCGTTGACGTGGGGCAGCCTGCGGACGACATTCGCGAAGCCGAAACGCGCGCTCGCAGTCTGGGAACCGAACACTACACGGTAGACGCCAAGTCTCTGTTTGTGGAACATTTTTGCTGGCCGGCCGTGCGCGCCAACGGCGATTATCAGGGCTACCCGATTTCCACCAGCATCGCCCGCCCCCTCATCGCGCTCAAGGCAGTCGAAATGGCGCAGGAACTGGGCGCGACCGCCTTCGGGCATGGCTGCACCGGCAAGGGCAACGACCAATTTCGCATCGAATACATCATGCGAACCCTGATGCCCGACGCCGAAATCATCGCGCCGATGCGCGAGGGCCGCAAAATGCCGGACGGCAGTCGCTCACCCTGGACGCGCAGCGAAGAAATCGAGTATGCCAACGCGCACGGTCTGAGCATCTCGCAGACCAAAGACAAAATCTGGAGCGTTGACGAGAACCTGTGGGGGCGCAGCATCGAGGGCGGGCGGCTGGAAGAGCCGGATTACGCCCCGCCGGAAGAGATTTTTCATTGGACGCACGGGCTGGACGCCGCCCCCGCCGCGCCGCGCTTATTGCAAATTCAGTTTGAAAACGGGGTTCCGGTCGCGCTGGACGGGCAGGCGCACAGCCCGCTCGATCTCGTCGTCGCGCTCAACAACATCGCGGGCGAAAACGGCGTCGGGCGCATTGATATCATGGAAGACCGGATGCTGGGCCTGAAAGTTCGCGAAAACTACGAATGTCCGGCTGCCGTCACGCTCCTGACCGCGCATCGCGCGCTGGAAGCCCTGGTCTGCACGCAGGGCGAACTCAAATTCAAGTCCAGCGTGGATCAGGAGTGGGGCGAACTGGCGTACAAAGGGCTGTGGTTCGACCCGCTCAAAGGCGATCTCGAAGCGTTCATCAACAAGGTGCAGGAGCGCGTCAGCGGAACCGTGACGCTGCGGCTGGCGAAAGGCAGCGCGGTTGTCGTCGGGCGGGCGAGCGCCAACGCTCTGTACAGCGAAGACCTGGCCTCGTTCGACAGCAAGACGTTCAATCAGGCCGACTCGCTGGGCATGGTCAAGACGCACGGGATGCAGTCGCGCTTGTATTTCCAATTGCGCCAGCAAAGCAGCGCCCCGCTGCTGACCGGGGCGGAGCGCAAGCCTCTCGCCCTCGCCGCCGAAGGGAAATCGGAATAGCGGCCATGCCCGAGACAGAGCCGGACTCGCTGCCACCCGCTTCGCAGGACGCGGCGCAGAATTTGACGCCGCAAACCCTTCCAGCGTCTTTGCAGAACACAATTTTGCAGACGGCGACGCCGCCACTCTCGACGCCGCTGACGCCGCAGCCGACTTTGCCGCCTAAGCAATGGGGCGGGCGATTCGAGGGCGCGACCGACACGCTGATAGAGCGGCTGAACAACTCGCTCGCCTTTGACGCCCGCCTGTGGAAGGTGGACATCGAGGGCGGCATCGCCCACGCGCAGATGCTCGGCGCGACCGGCATTATCCCTTCCGAGGAGGCCGCGCAGATTGTCGCCGGTCTGGAGGGCGTTATGCGCGAAATGGCGTCCGGGGAATTGCAGCTGCCCCCGGACGCCGAAGACGTGCATACCGCCGTTGAACTGCTCCTGCGGGCGCGCATCGGGCCGGTCGCGGGCAAACTCCATACGGCGCGCAGCCGCAACGATCAGGTGGCGACCGACGTGCGCCTGTATTTGCGCGCCGCCTGTGACGCTATCGAGCAGGACATTCTCGTATTTCAGAGAACTTTACTAACGCTGGCGGATCGCGAAATGGCGACCGTCCTGCCAGGCTACACGCATTTGCAGCACGCCCAGCCCGTCGTTCTCGCGCACCACCTGCTGGCCTATTTCTGGATGCTGGACCGGGATTGGGAGCGCCTGCGGGACGCGCGCGGACGCATCAACCGCTCGCCGCTCGGCGCGGGGGCGCTGGCCGGAACCGGGTTTCCGATTGACCGCCAGAAAACGGCGCACGCGCTCGGCTTCGCGCAGCCGATTGAAAACAGTCTGGACGCGGTTTCCGACCGGGACTTCATCGCGGAATTTCTCGCCTTCGCCAGCATTCTGATGATGCACCTGTCGCGGCTGTCGGAAGAAATCACGCTGTGGAACAGCCCGGAGTTCGGTTTTGTCACGCTCGACGACGCCGTGACGACCGGCAGCAGCATCATGCCGCAAAAGAAAAACCCGGACGTGGCCGAGCTTGCGCGCGGCAAAACCGGGCGCGTGTATGGCGACCTGATGGCGATTTTGACCCTGATGAAGGGCCTGCCGCTCGCCTATAACAAGGATATGCAGGAGGACAAAGAGCCGCTATTCGACGCCGTTGATACGCTCGGCCTGGTTCTGCCCGCCCTGGAACGCACGCTGGCGACCGCCCAATTTCACGCCGGCCGCATGAAGCAGGCCGCGACCGGCGATTTTTCGACCGCTACCGACCTTGCCGATTATCTGGCGCGTTTGGGCCTGCCCTTCCGCGAGGCGCACGGCGTTGTGGGCCGCCTGGTGCGCCATTGCCTGGAAAACCACATCGCGCTGGAAAATCTGGACGCCGCCACGCTTGCCGCGTTCGTCCCGCAGATAAGCGCATACGCGCCGGAAGCCGCCGCGCTGCTCACCGCCGACGCCAGCGTACGTTCGCGAACCTCGCAGGGCGGAACCGCCCCGGAAGCCGTGCGCGCCCAGTGGGAACTTGCCCGCCAGCGCCTGGACGCGCGGTTTTCGACGGGCCTGGAAGCGGCAAACCTTCCAACAGCTTCGGCATCCGCGCCGACAGCGCCATGAAAATTTACCGGATTGCCTGGATAGGGTTGGCAGGCGCGTACTTTCAATGGTAAACTAATGCAGTTAAAAGTACGACCACGCGCGTGGATTGAAGAAAGAGATGACTAAATGTCGCGGCGGCGCGATTTTAATGGCCGTTCGAAGAGAGCAGGCCGTAAATTTGTCGTTTTTTTCTATCCCCGCTCGTTTTGGCATACATCTTGCAATAGAACCGGGTGAAGGGTTCGCAAGCGCTGACCCGCCCGCCGCGCAGCTTCCAGTTCAAACCCAACGGCGATTTTGTTTCCCGTACGCGCCGGTTTGCCAGCGCTTTCTTCCGTCGCCGTCTCCGCGATTGGCGCGCAGAAGAAC
>JBBRNU010000509.1:0-3818 GCA_038230115.1 Chthonomonadales bacterium
AATGCGAATGTAGTTCTGCCGCATTTTGCCGGATACGTGGGCCAGCACCAGTTTCTTGGTTTCGCCGACGGGTATCTCGACGCGAAACATCGCGTTGGGCAGCGCCTCGACGATCACGCCCTCGACTTCGATGCCCGCCTCTTTGCCGCTGTCTTCCGGTTCCGGCTTGGGCGGGCGGGGCGCTCCCCCGCCGCCTCCGCCCGGTCGTCCTCCGCCGGGGCGTCCGCCGCCCGGTCGTCTCGCTCCGCCGGCGCCGCCGGGTCGCGGCGGGCCTCCTCCTCCTGGTCGTCTGGGTGGTGGCATTCAGTCTCCGTTGGTCAAAATGTCGGCCCCATTGCGGACAATGGCGACCGTGTGTTCAAAATGCGCGGACAGGCTTCTGTCCGCAGTGGCGATAGTCCAGCGGTCGTCTAAGTAATTGACATCCCGGCGACCGGCGTTGATCATTGGCTCGATGGCGAACGTCATGCCGCATTCCAGGACAACTCCCTTGCGCGCATGACCATAGTTGGGGATTTGCAAGCCCCCCTCGTGCATCGTGCGCCCGACGCCATGTCCCGTCAGTTCGCGCACGACCGAATAGCCGCTGCGCTCGGCGAACTTCTGCACTGCCGCGCCGATGTCGCCGACGCGATTGCCGGGCCGGGCCTGCGCGATGCCGCGAAACAGGGCTTCTTCCGTCACTTTCAGCAGGCGGTCGGCTTTCTCCGAGACGCGCCCGACCGGAAATGACCAGGCGGTATCGGCGATGAAGCCGTTGAGTTCGGTGCAGCAGTCGAGCGTAATAATGTCGCCCTCCTGCAGAACGCGCCGTCCGGGGATTGCGTGAACGATTTCCTCGTTCACAGAAACGCACGTCCAGGCCGGATACGGCGGGTGTCCGTTGGGCGCATATCCCAAACAGGGCGAAGTGCCGCCGCCTTCCGACATCAGGCGCATGGCAATGTCTTCGAGCTGCCCGGTCGTGACGCCCGGCGCGATGAACTTCGCCGTCTCATGAATGACGCGGTGGGCCAGCCGCCCGGTCGCCCGCATCTTCTCGATTTCGGCGGGCGTCTTCAAAAATTTGTCCGTTGGCGCCTGACTGCCAAACGATTTCATAGACTTTTCTTTGCCTTCGGTCGGGAGCCTTGCGCTCGCAATCGCTCCAAAAATCTAATCGTAACCGACGTTCATACACGGCGCACGGGATGTCAGCCCCTCGGCTCTCGCAGCCCGTCCAGAACATGGATGACCTGTCCAAAAACGGTTTCTGGCTCCGTGGTCGCGTCAATCACATACAATTGCCCGCGTTCCCGGTAATAGGATTGCAGGGGAGCCGTCTTTTCGGCGTAGACTTCCAGGCGTCTTTGCACCACGTCGGGCGCGTCGTCCGGGCGGGTAATCAGCCGCGATTTGCAGATGTCGCAGATGCCCGGCTGCAAGGGCGGCTGGTTCACGATGTGATAGGTCGAACCATCCACCGGACAGACGCGCCGCCCGCTGAAGCGCAGCACGATTTGCGCGATGGGCGCTTCAAAATCCAGCACGCCCGTCAGTTTGCGCCCCTGCGCCGCCAGCATCGCGTCCAGCGCGTCGGCCTGCGGAATCGTGCGCGGGAAACCGTCCAGCAGGAACCCGTTTTCGCAGTCCGGCTCCAGCGTGCGCGCCTCGACCGCCCGGATCACCACATCGTCCGGCACATATTCGCCGCGCTCTATTTTATACCGTTGAATCACCCGGCCTAGTTCCGTGCCGCGCGCGACCGCCTCGCGAAACATCGCTCCGGTCGAAATCGTCGGCACGTCATAATGGACGGCGATACGCGCCCCCTGCGTCCCCTTGCCGACTCCGGGCGGGCCGAGCAAAACCAGTATCAGTCGCGCGCGTGTTTGCACCGCCTGCCGCCGTTCTACCGGCTGCCGCCGACCACGCCGCTCTGCTGCCCGCCGATTACGCCGCCGCTGCTCTGGCTCCCCTGATTACCGCCTTTGATGAAACCCTCGTAGTTTCGCATCAGCAATTGCGCCTCAATCGCCTGCATGGTTTCAATCGCCACGCCCACAACGATGAGCAGGGACGTGCCGCCGATCAGCGTGAAACTTTGGAAGCCGGTGCGCGCCGGGATGATGTACTGCGTGACGGCGATACCGGCCAGGAAGATGGCCCCGGCGAGCGTGATACGGGAAATCACGCGCTCCAGATAATCGTAGGTCGGCTTGCCCGGTCGAATGCCGGGAATGTAGTTGCCGTATTTTTTCAGGTTGTCCGCCATTTCCTGCACGTTCATCACGATGGCCGTGTAGAAATAGGTGAACACAATGACCAGCAGAGCGTAGAAAACCGTCGAGATGACGTTCGAGCCGGGATTGAACACCATCGCCTTTTCTTTGAGCCAGCCGATGGTTCCGGTCTGCCCCGGAAGCGCGTTCAAAATCGTGGCCGGGAACAGCATCAGCGAGACCGCGAAAATAATCGGGATGACGCCCGCCATATTGACCTTGATCGGCAGGAACGAGGCTCCGGCCTGCGTCTGACTGCGCCCGATAACCCGCTTGGTGTGCGCGATGGGAATGCGCCGCGTCCCCTGCGTAATGTAAACAACCGCATACACCGTGCCGACGAAGGCGACAATCAGAACGATGACGTTGGGCCAGGCGACGGTTCCCGCCCGAACCTGCGACGTAATCAGCGACAGTTGGTACGGCAGACTGAGCAGGATGCCCGCGAAAATGACGAGCGAAATGCCATTGCCGACGCCCTTCTGGGTGACCTGCTCGCCGAGCCACAGCAGGAACGACGACCCCGCCGTTAAGGCGACGACGATTTCCAGCCGCTGGAACAGCGAAATGCTGGCTCCGCCCTGCGTGAAAATAAAGGTCATGCCGAACGACTGCACGGCGGCGAGCGCGACCGTCAGGTAGCGCGTGATTTTGGCGATTTGCTTGCGGCCCGACTCGCCCTCTTTTTGCAGAGAGTCCAGCTGCGGCAAAGCGATCGTCATCATCTGCATGATGATCGAGGCGTTGATGTACGGCCCGATGCCCATCGCGAAAATGGTCATGCGGCGCAGGGCGCCGCCGGAGAACACGTCCACCAATCCCAGCAGACCGCCGCCCGACCGCCCCATAATTTGAGACAGTTTGCTATGGTCAATGCCCGGAATCGGGATGTGCGCCCCAATCGCGTACACCATGAGCATTCCCAGCACAAAGAGAATGCGCCGTCTTAGCTCCGGTATGGAGAACGCCCGCTGTAACGCCTCTACCATCGTCTTACTTGGCCCCTTTGAATTTCGCCGTCAGTGTCTCGACCGTGCCGCCCGCCGCCTGGAGTTTTTCCTGCGCGCTCTGACTGAACCGGTGCGCGCGGACGGTGAACGCCTTCGACACTTCGCCATGCCCCAGAATTTTCAGGCCGTCGTGCAGGTCGCGAATCACGCCGCTCGCCATCAAAGCCTCCGGCGTAATTTCCGTACCGGCCTCGAAGTTCTCTTCCAGCGTGTACAGGTTGACGAGCGCGAACACTTTCTTATTGACGGGCTTGAAGCCGCGCACCTGTGGCAAGCGTCGGTGCAATGGGGTCTGACCGCCCTCGAAGTTGGGGTTGACCTGCCCGCGCGCTTTGTTGCCATTGTGTCCGCGCGTCGAAGTCTTGCCATGCCCGGACCCGACGCCGCGCCCAACGCGCTTGCGGCGATGCGTCGAACCCGGCGCCGGCTGCAAATTATGAATGCCGATTTCCATCAAATTTTCCTTCTCTTCGTCCGCCTCGCCCTGCTCGTAGGGGCGGGGCTTGCCTCGCCCTGCTCGTAGGGGCGGGGCTTGCCTCGCCCTGCT
>JBBRNU010000510.1:0-3813 GCA_038230115.1 Chthonomonadales bacterium
AGGTTAGCCCCGGCAACTTCGAGGACATCCTGCTCGGCACGTTCGACGAGAGCGCCCTGCTGGCCGCGCTTCCTGCTGACGGCGCGTCGCACACGGCCACGCTGGACTTCGACCTGCTGGCGAACGCGGTGGATACTGACGGCTTCGACACCGGGGACTTCTTCGACGCTTCGCAGCCCGACATCACGCCGAACCCGCCAAGTTTTACGGTCACGGCGGTCATCAACACGCCGGGCGATGGCACTGTGCCGGAGCCGGGAACGCTCGCGCTGCTGGCGGGCGCGGGACTGGGCGGCCTGAGCCTGCTGCGCCGTCGCCGCGCGTAAGCGATAGTCAGCGCGCCGTAACGTTTCCGAACGTTCGCATCTTGCGGGGCAGGGGGCCGGGGAACGCACTCCGGTCGCCTGCCCCGTTCGCTCTCGGCCTGCCGGTCGGCAAGCGTTTCGCAGGGACTCCTGTGATTTGCCGCCAGAATTTGTTCGCTTGCGGAACGAGAATCGAACGGGAGGGCGTCTTTGCTCGGAAAGGCGCGTCGAACAGAGAGAACGGGAATGAATGCCCGTTCTCGAAGGCGCATCGAACGGGAATAAATCCCCGTTCTGAAATGCCTGAGCCGCCTGCGCGGGCTAAATTCACCATGCCGATGCGCCGGGGCGAGATTCTTTGCTGCCTGCAACGCGCCAGCCTCACGCTTTCGCTCCTCTTCCTGCAAAGGCAAACGTCACTACCTTCGCTCCCTTCTCCCATGCAGGGAGAAGGGCCGGGGATGAGGGTAGACCTCACGTTCCAACCAAAACCCAACGCTCTCGCTCTCCTTGCTCAGATAAGGAGAGGGGCCAAGCGTGAGGTGAATTCGCTTCTTGCAAGCGAGCGAACAGTGGGGCAGGTTAAGTTGTGTTGGTCGCAGCGCAAATTTCCCCGCAGGTTTACGGGGCGAAACGAGGCTGCGCCGCCCTGCTTTCCGCTTCCGGCTCTGCCGATAATTCAGGAAATGCTGTTTGCGGGCGGCAATAACGACCGCGCGCCGCGCAACCTGGCGGAGAATGAAGCGATGCCTCTGACGCTGTTTGCCGAAACCTTGCCTGTAGAATTGGAAGCGCTGGACGCCTGTGACCGCCCGCTTTCTCGTGTACCGGCCCTGCTGCGCCAACTGGATGGGGAGATGGCGACGCTCACGCTGCCGGACGGACAGACTTTCGTTCCCTGCCTGCATTGGGGAACGCGCGTTCGGTTTCGCGTGGAGGACGGGCCGCGCAGCTGCGAGGTGTGGGGAACCGTTGTGGCGCACAATCTGACCCGCAGCGGCTGGACCAACCCGCCCGCGCGCCAGGCCGACCCGTTGGGAACGCGAAGCGAAGCGCCATCGCAATTGCGGGCGGAGACGCGGGCGAATGACCCGGCGGAGGCGGGTGACGTGGAGCCGCGTCAGATCAGCGTGCGCCTGCACGACTGCCGTCCGGTTTCGCAGCGACGGCAATTTCCGCGCAGCCGCGCGCGGCTCGCGCTGCGCTACCAAATTTTAGAAACCGAAGACTCGCCTTCACCAACCGTTCACGAGACGCAGGCCGCGCTCGCTTCGCAGGACGCCGCCGAAATTGCAGGCGATTCGACCCCGACATGGCTGCCGGGCGTAGCGCTGGATTTGGGCGCGGGCGGTTTGCGCCTGCGCGCGGCCTGTCCGCCCTGCCAGCCGACGTTGGTAGTCGTGGCGTTTATCCTGCCCGCAGCGGCGGACAGCGCCGCCCGCGATTTTGCGCTGCGGGCGCGCGTACTGCGAATGCAGGCCAGCGCGCGGCGTACGGATTTTATTGAAATGGCTCTGAAATTCGAGCCGCTTGCGGTCGCCGACGGCCTGGCGCTGGCCGCTTTTCTCACGAACGGATAGCGCCGGTCACGAATTTGTCCGGCGGAGGTTGTCAAGACTGTCTAGCATTTTCTCAGCGTCGTAGGGGGCGTTTTTGTAGGGGCGCGGCTTGCCGCGCCCAGGATTGCGGCTAATTCGCGTTGTTCAGATGCGGCGTTCAGGGCAGGGCAAGCCCTGCCCCTACATTGGCGAGCTGTCAGGTTGCAGCAAAGCGAATGCGGATGGCAAGGTAAAAGTTGGATTTTGTTGAAAGCGCGCTTGCGCGTTATTTGAAGGGGGACGGATGTTCCTGACGATACCCACCGGGGCGGAACTGTTGTATTTGCTGGGCGGCGCGGCGGGAGCGACGGGGCTGGGACGCCTGGCGATGCGCCGCGCGCTGCGGCGGCAGGCGCAGAAATTGACCGGGCAGCTGCGAAGCGAGCGGGCGGCGGGGCATCACCTTTGCTTTTCCACGCTGCAATCCCTCGCCTACGCCATCGAGGCCAGCGACCCTTATAACGCGGGGCATCTGGACTGCGTGCAGCGCGGCGTGAACGCCCTGGCGCACGCCCTGAATTTGGCGCCCGCCGCCAACGACGCCCTGCGCGCGGCAGCCCTGCTGCACAACGTGGGGCGGCTGGGCGTACCGGACCATATTCTGCATAAATCCGAAGCCCTGGCCCCGGAAGAGCGCGAAAAACTGCACGCCCACCCGGCGCTGGGCGCGCGAATTCTGGCCTCGATCCCTTTTCCCTGGCCCGTCGTGCCACTCGTCCGGCATCATGCCGAGCATTGGGACGGCAGAGGCTACCCGGACGGTCTGAAAGGCAGCGCGATTCCGCTGGGCGCGCGGATTCTCTCTGTCGCCAGCGCCTACAGCGCGTGGACGCGCCCGCGCCCCTATCGGCCCGCCCTGACCCCCGGCGAGGCGCTCGCCGAAATCGAGGCGCGCTCCGGCACGCAGTTCGACCCCGCCGTCGTCGTGGCCTTTCGCACCATCGCCGCCCAACTGCGCGAGGAAGCCGCGCAAATGCCTGACGCCGGTCTGCTCGCAGCCGTTCCGTCCGATGCCGACGCGCAGGCGCGCTCGGCCCTGCGCGACATCGCAGCCTCGCAGCGCGAGACCCTGGGCCTGACCACGCTGGCGCAGGCCGTTGCCGGGTCGCTGCACTTGGAAGAATTGGGCGAAACCCTCCTGCGCTGCACGCGCGACATCGTGCCGAGCGCGGCCTGCGCCCTGTTTCTGCCCGACGACGAAGGCGAGTTTCTGTGCGGGCATTTCGCGCAGGGCGTCAACGCTCGCCACCTGCTGGGCAGCCACGCCCGCATCGGCGCGTACCTGACCGGACGGGCGTACACGCGCGGCGAAATAACCCGCGCCTCGTTTCTGGCCGACGATTTGAGCCTGCGGGACGTGTCCGATCCCTGGGTTCCGTTCCGCTCCACGCTCATCGTGCCGCTGACGGAAAACGGGCAGGCGATTGGCACGCTGAACCTATACGCCGAAGAACCGGACGCCTTCGGGCCGGACGCGCAGCGCGTCCTGCGCCTGGTCGCCACGCAGGCCAGCCGCGCGCTCGGCAACGCCCGCCGCTTCCATCAGGCGCAGGAAACCGCCTACACCGACGCCCTGACCGGCCTGCGAAACGGGCGCTACTTGCGCGAGTTTTCCGAGCGCGAAATCAACCGGGCCAAGCGCGATGAAACGCCCCTGGCTGTCCTGAACATTGACCTGGATAATTTCAAGCCTATCAACGACCAGTTCGGTCATGCGCGCGGCGACCAGACCCTGCGCGAGGTGGCGGAAATTTTGCAGGCCCACGTTCGCAATTACGATCTGGCGGCGCGCTCGGCAGGCGACGAATTTGTGGTTGTTCTCTCGCGCACCGGGCGGCGTTCGGCGGAAGCGGTCGCGGCGAAATTGCAGGTCGCCATCGAGCGGCACGGGCAAAAATTATCGTCGCGCG
>JBBRNU010000511.1:0-3809 GCA_038230115.1 Chthonomonadales bacterium
GGTTTATGGTAGCGACTGTAATACTCTTTCGTGATGCCGTACCAGCCTGCCACGTCCTCGGCCTGCGCCATGCTGCCATCCGGCAAAATCAACTGTTCGTTGCGGCCATAATAATCGTTGCCCATGATCTGATAGCCCGGCGGCTCGCCCTTCATGAACCAGTCGTATTCCTCGCGCGTCATGCCGTTGTCCAGCATGTATAGCATCACGTCGGCGTCGGGCGGATGGGCGTACAATAGATCGAGCGAAAGGAAGCGCAGTTTGTTCGTCAGGGCCACTTCGGGGTTGGGAACGACGGTCGCCTCGTGCATATACTCGGCGCTTTCGCTCTGCACGACAATCACGTCATTGCGGCGCATGACTATGGACTGCGTGCCGAGAATGCTGGCGGCGACCAGATGTTTCAGGGCCGTCACGAACGAGCGGTCATCCTTGCGCTGCTCATTCCACAGCCCGATTTTTGCGCTGGCCCGCGCGCATACGTAAATTTCGTTGACCGGCGTGTAGTAGCGCACCCAGGGATAGCGCTCGGCGACGGCTCCGGCGTAGTCGGGAAAGTGGACCGGCAGTTCCGGGTTCTGAAAGTTGCCCAGCCAGTCGGGAACGCCGAAATGAAGCAGGTCGAGAATCGGCGTGATTTCCAGCCGCTGCATTTCGGCCATCACCTCGTCCGCAAAGCTCCAGTCGTAGCGCCCCGGCCCCAGATGAATGCGATGATAGGGCAGGCCGTAGCGCAGGACGCGCAGACCCAACTCGCGCACCAGCCGCAAATCCTCGCGCCAGTAGGTGTAATGACCGCATTCGGCCAGCAGGTCGCGCCGGGTGCGCCCGTTGTCAATTGTCGGGTACGAGCATTCGATGCCGGTCGCAAAAAGGAACGCGCCGTTGTTGCCATTGGGCAGGCCGCTGCCGTCCTTGCCCGTCGCCCCGCCGAACTCGTCGCCCGCATAATTGCCGTCGCCGCGCACCCGCTTCACAACGTCTAAAAATGCTTCTGCCACCCGTCGCTCCCATCCAAAAATCTGTGTAGGGCGCGTTCAGCCCTCGCCTGCATAAATGCAGTGCGCGGCAAGCCCTTTCGCCTGCATAAATGCAGTGCGCGGCAAGCCCTTTCGCCTGCATAAATGCGGGGCGCTGCCTGCCGCGCCCCGACAAGTATTCGCTTCGGCAGCTCGTCGGGCAACCCAACACGACAATTTGCCGCCAGCAAACTACCCGCTCGACAGCTTGCCGCCGGTCACTTCCAGAATCGCCCCGGTGACGAAACTGGAGTCGCTGGACGCGAGAAAGACGTAAGCGGGCGCAAGTTCTTCCGGCTGACCGGGCCGACCGAGCGCGACTTCATGCCCGAAATTCTTGACCTCTTCGAGCGGCATGGTGGCGGGGATGGCAGGCGTCCAGACCGGCCCAGGCGCGACCGCGTTGACCCGAATGCCGCGCGCCGCCAGACTGAGCGCCAGCGACTTGGTGAAGGCGTGAATCGCGCCCTTCGACGCGCTGTAGTCAATCAAAATCGGAATCCCGACCAGCCCGACGATGCTGCCGGTGTTGACAATGGCGTCGCCCGATTTCAGATGCGGCACGGCGGCTTTCGCCATGTGAAAATAGCCGAAAATGTTGGTCTCGAACGTGCGCCGAAACTGCTCTTCGGTCAAATCCTCGAATTGCGGCTGGGCCATCTGATAGGCCGCGTTATTGACGAGAATATTCAATCCGCCGAGTTCCTTGACGGTCTGCTCCACCGCCTGCCGACACGCCTGCGCGTCGCGCACGTCGGCCTTGATCGGCAGACAGCGACGTCCTTTCGCCTCGACCATGCGCTGGGTCACGCCGGCGTCGTCGTCGTGTTCGTTGTAGAGGATCGCGACGTCGGCCCCTTCCATCGCGAAGGCGATGGCGACCGCGCGCCCGATGCCCGAATCGCCGCCCGTAATCAGGGCGACCTTGTTTCGCAGTTTGTTGGCGGGCGTGTAATTGGAAAGATCGCTGTCGGGGGGCAGCGACATCGCTTCCTGACTGGCCGGGAACGGCAGTTTCTCGGCGGGAATCTCCTGGGCGGTTGGTCGCCGTTCTTGATCGCTCATCGCGCGGGCCTCCTGACGTGCGTTCGACATGATAACAGCACGATAGAGGTTACGCAGCGAGCGGCCCATTCGTTCACGGGCGGTTCGCGGAGGTCAGAACGCCCGCGACCCGCCCCTCGCGCATCATCAGACTTGGCAAACAAAGAACGCGCTTGCAAACGGAAATGCGCCTGTTCGCAATCTTTGAGCGAACAAACGCATTTCTTAACACAACTTTAACATATTTTTTGCGAAATCGCTTGACAACTCGTGCGCTGACTTCTATTATAGAAGTCAGCAATCTTCGCTTTTATCGGAAGTTGCTCAAGAGCAATCCCCTTTCTGTTCTTACAGCTTGCGTTAAAGATCAGGAGCGACTCAAAATCGGCTGTATAACAGACGGACGCGTCGTATGATAATGGCGCTTGCGTCTTACAGCGCAAAGTATCCTTTTCTGGAGGAGTCTGACGATGTTTCACGCTTCCACGCTTTCGCTAATCGCCCGTCGGCGCCCGTTATTGTTCGCAACGGCCCTCGGAGGCATTGCGTATCTGCAATGTTTTTCCGCGATCCCTTCGGCCTCCGCGCAATGGATCACTGGTGATTACGTTCGGGAGACAAGCTACTACAGTCAGGAATACCTTACTCCTTCAGACGCTTCGGGAGCCGCCAGTCACACATCCGGCCCGCCAATGCAATACGCCTATATCTCACAGAACAACGCTTACGCATTTTCCAGCGGCAGATGGCATCGCGAGTTTCGAACCGGCCCCAACGGAGGTACGCCTTACGTTTACGTTTCCTATCGTGGCGAAGTGGTTGGAACATACGGTTTCAACCCGCCATCGTCAAATGCTTCTTTCTCAAGCAACGTGCCGAGTCTTTCACAGGCTGGCCCGCCGGATTACGATTCCGTGGTTGCGCGCAGTCTACAGTGCGGCCCTTCCGGTGGCACTTTTTTTATGCAACTCAACTCCGATGCTTTCGCGTATGGTCATGCCAGCGCCGAAGGGACGCTGACGCTTGTCATTACAAACGGCCCGCCCTCTTTTTATGGTAGCATCCAACCCGCTCGACCGTCGGGCTTTCGCTGCCAGCGATTTCCCTACAATTTTCAAACGCGCCTTCGCTATCTCGCCGCGAACCAGCCGTGAAGAAAAAGCAGGCATCGCATTTTTTGTTTTGGAGGAAGTTTATGCAAATCAGACTGGCGTGGCATCGGGCCTGCGCTGTCTGCTCTATCGCGTGGGCTGTTTACCAGATTGCGCCAAAAGCGGTCGCGCAAACAGCCCCCTTCGCGCTGGATCGTCAGCAAGTCGTATTCCGCGTACAAAAACGGTCGTTCACGGAAGTGATCGCCGCGCTGTCGCTCGAACTCAAGCGCGGCATCATAGCGGATGGCTTACCCCGACTGCCGCAGGCCAACTTTGATTGTAAGGGAACCGCGCGCGAGGTTCTCGACCGCGTTGCTGGCATCTTCGATTACCAGTGGACGCTTTCTAAAAGCGGCGTTATTCTCCTGAGTAAACGCTTCCAAAATCCCGACGAACTTCCTCAACTGAACCTGCCGGAGTTGCAGCAGATGGCGCAAGACGCGCATATGGTTCTCAGGCAGGCGTCTGGCGGGCAGTCAACGGAACAAACGGCGCGACTGGTAAACGATCTCTTCAATACCTTCTCGCCGGAACAAAGGCAACAGTTGGAAGAACGCAAGCCGCTCCCGCTCAATCAGTTGACTGCTGGGCA
>JBBRNU010000512.1:0-3788 GCA_038230115.1 Chthonomonadales bacterium
CCCGGCCTCGCCGCCCGCCGACAGCGTGTCAATGTCCACAGACGCCTCCCATTTTTGCTTTCGGTTGTATTCCGTGATGAATGTGTTGGTCAGGATGCGCGTGAGCCAGGCGCGGGCGTTGGTTCCCGCTTCAAAGCGTCCGTCCACATACGCGGCGTAGCCCTTGATGAGCGCGTCCTGCGTCAAATCCTGCGCCTGGTCTTCCCGGCCCGCGCAAAGCCGTCGCGCCGTTCGCAGCAGGTTCGCCTCATGCTGCCGCATGATGTCCTCGAACGCGGCGCGGCGCTTCGCGACCGTCGGAGCGCCGGAAGCGGGCGAAGCGGACGGATCGCGCCGCGCCTTGCCTGAAAAAAGTTTACCGAGTTCCGAGGGCATTCGTCCTGTCTCCACGCGACAACGGCCCGCGTCGGGGCGGGGCCGTCCTCAAATCTGCGCGCTGTTCGGCTCCGGGGATTGTGTCCCGCCGGTTCCGCCAATTCTCTCCTGCCGACTCCAACGGAAGGCAGGAACGGCGTGTCAGCGAATGCCATGCGGCATGTGAACCTGCCAGCCGGAATGCGACAGGGCGGCGACCGCCTCACGCACCGTATCGTCTTCCTGCCGCGTCCAGCCGCCGTGATCGAAGCCTTCCAGCAGGCCGACATACTGCACGAGCAGGTTGTAAAGCGCGGCGCCGGTTTCCGTTTTCGCATGGACGGGCTGACCCGACCGGCGCTCCTCGCTTCGCGCGCTTTCCGGCAGCGCTATTGTTTCTACCGTTTCCATGCTTTCTATGCTTTCTATGCTTTCTATGCTTTCTATGCTTTCCATCTTTGCCGTCGCGTCGTGAGCCGTCACGGGTGTGTTGTCCGCGTCGAGATGCCGCCCGATGGCGTCGTTCAAGTTGATTTCCGCGCCGGGGGTGAGAGCGGTCATTGTCAGGGTTCCTTTCAAATCAGAAAATCAAAATCGGGTTTATCGGGTCTGTCGTCGGTTTCGTCTTCGGTCAAATGCGAACGGAAGTCGGTTTGCCTTGCGCTGGCAAAATGGCTTCGCGCTGGCGTTATTCCTGCATCGTTTTTGCGGCGCTCAGGGACGCGGCGAAGTGTCAATGGCGTCCAGAGCGTCTTGCGCCTGCTGGCGGCGGGCTTCGGTCAGCGCGTCGGGCGGCGCGGGCTTGTCGGCGACGCTATGGCGAAGGCCGCGCATTCGCTGTCGCAGGGCGCGCAGCAATCGGAGCGCCGGGCCGCATTTGCGGCAATACGAGGCGTGCAGCAGGGTGTACCAGCGTATCGGGCCGCGCAGCGAGCCATCCGAGAGCGCGCTGACATAATCTTTCATGTGTTCGCAAGGTTCGATCTCCGCGTCTTCGTCAGTTCGCTTTGGCATCTGGTGTGTCTCCCTGGGGCGCGGTGTGAGTGGATGGGAAGGCGCTGCGCCAAAACCGTTCGCCCGCTGTATTCGTCTCGATGCCCCCTTAACTAAACGGGCCGCGCCAAAAGTTCCCTCCCCTCGACGGGCGCGGAAAATAAATTATTTACGCTCGCCGATTCACTCCTTAATGGAGCCAGATTGAAACCAGACTTTTGCGCCGCCGTCCGCGAAATTTTGGCGGGCGAATGAACTTCGCGCCGCGACCGGTAGTTAGAAGGGCGAACGGGTTGAAATGGGAAGATCGAAAAACCGGGAGATCGCAAAGCGCGGATTGCAAACCAAATCCGCCGGACTTTCCTGCAAAGCCGAGGCGCAACCAACGCGCAACCAACCGGCCCGTCAGAAAGCGAAACGATTATGAACGCATTGCACAACGTTTTCCATTGCAAGACCCGGCGCAACGTGTACGGCGCGCTCGCCGCGCTGGCGGGATTGAGCCTGGGATTGGCGGGGCTGACGCTCCGCCCCGCCGCCGCCACTGCGGATGAAACGCAGCCCATCCGCCAGAATACTCCCGCGCCCGAATTGACTGGCGCGAACTGGGTCAACACGCCGCGCAGCGCCCCGATCCGGCTGGCGTCGCGGGCCGGTAAAGTGACCCTGCTTCATTTTTGGACGTTCGGCTGCATCAACTGCAAGCACAACCTGCCGTCCTACGCCCGCCTGCAAAAGCAGTTCGCCAGCCAAGATGTGGCGATCATCGGCGTCCACACGCCCGAAACGTCGGAAGAAGGGGTCGCCTCGAACGTGCGGGCCAGAGTGCGCGAGTATGGCATCACCTACCCCATCTTGATTGACGCCAATCACGCCAACTGGAACCGCTGGAATCAGCAGTTCTGGCCCACGATTTATCTGATTGATAAGCACGGGCGCGTTCGTTACCGCTGGGAAGGCGAACTGGAATACGACAACCAGGACGGAACGCGCAAAATCGCCAATGCGGTGAAGGAACTGCTGGCGGAAAAGTGATCCGATCTGGCGAGGTTATGACACAAAAAGAAGGCGGCGGGCGGCGGCTGACGAATCGTCGTAGCATTTGCGGAAATTCGCCCGCTTGCCCGCCCGCTGCTGACAGAATGTCGGTTGTATTCGCTGGAACAAACATATTGCGAATACTTACGTAACATTACTGACGGACAATAATGGAGAGACGCCCGTGTCTGGTACGAAAGAGGGAAACGGCTCCCGAACGATTGACGAGACCGATTTGCAGATTGTGCGCCTGCTGCATCGGGACGGACGTCTGACGCAGGAGCGCATCGCCCGCGAGGTCAGCCTGTCGCGGCCCGCCATCCATGAGCGCGTGAAGCGGCTGGAGGAAAACGGCGTTATCATCGGCTATCAGGCGCAGGTGGACTGGAACCGAATCGGGCGCTCGCTGGTCGCGTTCATCTGGGTACGCACGGCGGGCGGCAAGCTGCATGACATCGCCGAAACAATAATCGCCCTGCGCGTGGCGGACACCTTGGTAGAGGAATGCCATCTGGTTACCGGCGAATGGTGTCTGCTGCTGAAGGTGCGAACCGTTTCCACCAAAACGCTGCAGGATTTGATTGACCGGCTCCGGGAGATTCCGCGCGTTCGCGGTACGATGACGACGGTCGTCCTGTCTTCGGCGGGCGAGCATTGGCCGGACGCCGCGCCGGAAAGCCAGCCCCCGAAGGCCTAGCGTCGTCGAAAGCGAACGGGTAGAATTTGAAGTCCGTCAGCATTTTGAAAACGCCGACGGTGGCGCGAGACGAAAAGTCAGGACAATTACGATGGCCTTGAAACGACTGGAAAAGAAACATCCGCTTGCCATTCGGTGGTTCCACTGGATCAATTTTCCGGTTCTGATGGTGATGATCTGGAGCGGCATTCTTATCTACTGGGCCAACGACGTGTACCGTGTCGGGGCGGGACATTGGACGCTGTTCAAATTTTTCCCGCAATGGGTTTACAATCCCAAGCGGCTGGAGCATACTCCGTTCGCCTATCAGTTGGATCACCGTCTGGCGGAAGGCATGGCGTGGCATTTCTTTTTCATGTGGGTCTTCGCCATCAACGGTCTGCTGTACGTGACGTACACGGCGATTTCCGGCGAATGGCGGTATCTGGTTCCCAACCGGCATTCGTTCAAGGAGGCGATTCAGGTCACGCTGCATGATCTGCACCTGAGCAAATACCACCCGCCGCGCCGCAAATTCAACGGCGCGCAGCAAATCGCCTATTCCAGCATCATCGTGATGGGGGCGGGGTCGCTCGTAACGGGCCTGGCGATTTACAAGCCCACGCAGTTTGGCTGGCTGACCACGCTGGTTGGCGGCTACGGCATGGCCCGCTTCCTGCATTTCTGGCTCACGGTCGGCTATGTTGGGTTCTTCTTCGTCCACGTC
>JBBRNU010000513.1:0-3774 GCA_038230115.1 Chthonomonadales bacterium
GCAAGACGGATATGCGATTAGGCATGGGGGCAAGTGAACCGACCGTAGAGGAGGCGCCGCAAGGCTTCGCGGGCCTTCTGCGCTATTGCCCAACGCTTGGTCTCGACACACAGGAGACGATATTAAGCAATCCCCAACGGCTTATAGACATAGAGGGTTGACCCGCGAAGTCAATTGGGCATTGGTCATTCCCAGAGGCGGTCGCGAAAACGGCAGGGGCAGGTAATTATTTACAAAAGTTTTCCGAAGCAAGTAGAAATTATTGATGCTCACCTGACGAAATTTTATTTTTCAGACTTCTGCAATTGTCGAAACTTACCTTCCGACACTGACGTATCATAATATGAAGACCATCATTTAATCGGACGGACCTATGCGCTACAAACCTGAACACAAAGAAGAGACACATCGCAAAATCGTTGCTTCCGCATCAAGAGAATTCCGCTCACACGGATTTGAAGGCGTAGGCATTCCCAAACTCATGGGAGCCTTAAATCTGACACACGGCGGTTTTTACGCGCACTTCGCCGACAAAGAGGCTCTTGTAGCCGAGTCGACGATCCTGGCCCTGCAACAAAGTTTGGATACCATGTTGGCCGCTTTGGATGCGGGCGGGGTTTCAGTTATGCTTGACTTTTATTTAAGTGAGGCTCACCGAGACAGTCCGGCAATGGGATGCCCGCTTCCCACGCTCACCGCCGAAATAGCGCGTCGCTCTCCATCGTCGCGGGGGGCGTTCACGGAAAAACTATCCGAAGTCTTTGACGCCGTTGCGGAATATATGCCGGGGCAGACGGCGGCGCAGAAACACGCGAACACGTATGTTTTGTTCGCGGCTATGGCCGGAGCGGTGTCGCTTGCACGGGCTGTCTCCGACCCGCCTCTTAGTAAAGCCATCCTTGATTCAACACGCGAAAATCTTTTGTGTTTCATCAGGGACAAACCCAACTAACCGGGCTTTGTCTTATAGACCGGTCTTTTTTTGCCCTTATAGTATGATGACTTTCATACTATAAACGGAATCAGTGAGGAACTCCACCATGCATCCACCTAAAATTCTCGTTACCGGCGCAACCGGCAAGACTGGCGCGGCAGTCGTCGCCCAACTGCGTGAAAAAGACTGGCCCGTTCGGGCTGTCGTACATCGGCGCGATGCAAGAAGCGAACGCCTTGAACGGCTTGGCGTGGAAACGGTCATAGCCGAACCATACGATCCCGATCAACTGCTTGACGCCATGCAGGGAATCTCTCGCGCCTACTTTCTCCCGTTCTTCCACCCTTACATGATTCAGGGGGCGACCGCCTTTGCGCTTGCCGCACGGGAAGCGAAGCTGGAAGCCATTGTCCAGATGAGCCAGTGGCTGTCAAGTCCGGCGCATCCGTCGCTTGCGACGCGGCAAACGTGGCTTGTCGATCGTCTGTTCGCTATGCTTCCCGGCATAGCCCACACAATTATCAACCCCGGATTTTTCGCGGACAATTTTCTTCGCTTCATTGACTTTGCGGCGCTGTTGGGCATATATCCCGTGATGACTGGCAGGAGCCAAAGCGCACCGGTCTCGAACGAAGACATCGCGCGCGTCGTCACGGCGGCGCTAACCAATCCTGACCTCCATGCCGGTAAACGTTATCGCCCGACAGGGCCAAAGCTATTGTCTGCCTACGACGTGGCTGCCATTCTGGAAAAGGCGCTGGGCAGCCCGGTTCGCCCCGTCGAAACGCCCTTGTGGCTGCTGCTGAAAGCTGCTCGGCTGCAGCGCGTCAGCGCCTTCGAAATGAGCGGTTACCGCCACTACGTCGAGGAACACCGACGCGGAACATTCGCGCGAGACGGCGGAACAAGCGATGTTGTCCGCGAAGTCACCGGCAGACCCGCCGAGGATTTTGAGGTGACGGCGCGGCGTTACGCCGCTTTGCCGAAAGCGAACAGAACCGCTGGCAATCGGGCGCGCGCCTTTGCCAACTTCATGCGAACTCCGATGAGTCCGGGCTACGATCTGGATCGTTTCGAGCGCGAACTGCTTTTCCCCGTGCCTCCGATGCGGCGACTCGCCATAGATGACGAACGCTGGCAGGCAGAACACGATTTGCAGTCCGCGCAGCGGCCTATCGCGCCGCGCCGTGAGGCCGCAGAGGTCGCATGACTGGCTGCCACCCTCAGAAACCTCACTAACCAGACATCCATAAGGAAAAGACAACAATGGCATTCCCTAAGTATCTCATTACCGCCGCGACCGGAGCCACAGGAAACGAAGCGGTCACGGCGTTGCTGGCAGCGGGTCAGGACGTCCGCGCCTTCGTCCATCGCGACGACGAACGTTCCCGGCGCTTGCGAGAGCAGGGAGCCGAAGTCGTATTCGGCGATCTCAACGACTTCGCATCAGTCCAGGCGGCCCTGCAGGGCGTGAATTGCGCCTACTTCTGTTTTCCGATTGCGGAGGGGCTTGTCCAGGCGACGGCGCAGTTCGCGCAGGCAGCGAAGGAGGCGAGCGTTGACGCTGTCGTCAATATGTCGCAGGTGATTGCAAGAGAGGAGGCCCACAGCCATGCCGCGTTTCAGCATTGGCTTGGGGAGCGGGTTTTCGATTGGTCCGGCGTTCCGGTCACGCATATTCGGCCTACTTTTTTCGCGGAATGGCTTTTGTATCTCGCTCCCATGATCCGGCAGGGAACCATTTATGCGCCTTATGGCCCCGGCAAAGCCGCCCTCATCGCGGCAGAGGATCAGGGCCGGGTGATTGCAGGCATCCTCCAGAACCCTGAACCCCATCGGGGGCAAATCTATCCGCTTTATGGGCGAGTCGAATCGACCTGGCCGGAGATTGCCGCCATCGTCGGTCGCGCGCTCGGACGGGAGGTCGCTTATCAGCAGGTTCCGTTCGAGGCCATGCGTGCCGCTTTCACGGCGCAAAGCGGCAAGATCGCTCGCAACGATGCCATAACCGGCTATGCGGAGTCCAACCGGCCCGACGGCGCGGAGGAATCCCATGTGAGCCAGCATCTGCGCGAAGCCGTCCTCGACCATCACAACGGCCTATTCAGTGGTACAAACGACATTGTGGAGCGCATCACCGGTCGCTTCCCCATGACGGTAGAGGACTTCGTAACCAAGCATCGCGTCGCCTTTGCCTGAATCGCATCTGCGACGAATCAATTACCCCGGAGAAGCGCACTCATGAGCCGAACGAATGCAGCCTTCGAAAACGGGGAGGGGCGGTACATTCCCTCCGAACTCGACCGCCTTTCTCAGAGCCTGGAGACACGAAAAGCCAAGATGCTGGTCTGTCTCGAATCTCTGAGCCATGAAGAACGCGGCAGCAAACCCGCTCCGTCGGACTGGTCGCCACTGCAGGTGATGGAACACGTTGTTATTGTGGAAGAGTGGATGGCGGCCCCGCAGCCAGTCGGTGACAACATATTGCTGAAGGGCCATCTCTTCATGATTTTCGGTGTCGGCTTGATGCGAACCGGCCTGCGCGTCCCTACCCTGCCGATGGCGACGCCGCGCGGCGACCCCGACTACGCGGATGTCAAGCGGCGCTGGGAAGACGCGAGGAATGCGCTTGCGTCAAAGCGGGCGGCTGTCACCGGGAAAGCGCGACATTTGCCCATCGCCCTGCATCCGGCAGCCGGGCCTTTGAACGCGAAGCAGGCGCTTACCTTGTTAAGTAGTCATGCAAAAGAAATGCGGTATTTGTCTCCGACTTGCGCCAACATCTCTTGAACGCTCTGGCGCAACGTGGCAAAATCGGCGTAGGCGCTGGGCGACAGCCA
>JBBRNU010000514.1:0-3770 GCA_038230115.1 Chthonomonadales bacterium
CCGCCCCAGAATTTCCTATCCAGACTTCGGTACTGGATGGCTTCGGCGATATGCGCGGTCTGAATATCGTCCGCGCCTTCCAGGTCGGCAATCGTGCGCGCCACTTTCAGCAGACGGTCATACGCGCGGGCCGATAAGCCCAGCTGCTCGATGGCCGCCCGCAGCAGGGCCTTCACATCGTCGGAAGGGTTGCAGAACGCCCGTATCTCTTTCGGCCCCATCTGCGCGTTGCAAAACAGCGGGGGCGTGCGTTTCGCGCCGGGCGCAGCGTTCGTCATTGGGGCGGCGGAAGGGGACGCGGCGTCGGCGAGGCGCGCGGCAGCGTCGGCGGGATGCGGGGCGTTCTCGTCGTAGGCGGAGGCGTTTGCGCTTGACGGATCGGAGGGCGTGGAAGTGGAATCGGGCGGAACGGGGCGGGCGAAGCGCAGCGCCTGGCGTTGGCGCGCTCTGCAGACCCCCGCCCCGATCGCGCGGGAACTCTCGCCCACCCCCACGTGCAGCAGTTCTTCCTGCGACAGGCGCGGCACTTCGATATGCAGGTCAATGCGGTCGAGGAGAGGGCCGGAGATGCGCTTCTGGTATTTTTGCACGGCCTGCGCCGAACACGTGCAGGCCCGGTAAGCGTCGCCGTAAAACCCGCACGGGCAGGGGTTCATCGCGGCGATCAGGCAGAACGCGGCGGGATAGGTGTAGGAAGCGTTGACCCGCGACACGTTGACCACGCCATCTTCGAGGGGCTGGCGCAGCACTTCCAGGGCGTCGCGGGCGAATTCCGGCAGCTCGTCCAGGAACAGAACGCCGTGATGGGCGAGGCTGACTTCGCCGGGGCGGGGAACCGAGCCGCCGCCGATCAGGGCCGCCGTGGAAACCGTGTGGTGCGGCGAGCGAAAGGGGCGCGTGTTGACGAGCGCGGCGTCGGCGGCAAGCATTCCCGACACGCTGTACAACTTGGTGGCTTCCAGCGCCTCGTCCACGCTCATCGGCGGCAGGATCGAGGGCAGTCTGCGCGCCATCATGGTTTTGCCGGAACCGGGCGGGCCGAGCAGAATGACGTTGTGGCCGCCCGCCGCCGCCACTTCGAGGGCGCGCTTGACGTGGGCGTGGCCCTTGACGTCGGCGAAGTCCCAGGCGTCGGGCAGGTTCGGGTCGGGGTCGAGCAGCGTGGGGTCGTGCGGCAGGGGCGCGAGCGAGTCGGGCAGGGCCAGGGCGCGGGCCATCTCAGCGAGCGTGGCGACCGGGAACACGTCCACCCCGGCGACAATCGCGGCTTCGGGCGCGTTCAGGGCCGACAGGTACAACCGCTTCTGCCCGCGTTCCCGCGCGCCAAGTGCGACCGACAGCGCGCCCGCGACCGGACGCACGCCGCCATCGAGCGACAGTTCGCCGATGAGCGCCGCGCCCTCCAGAAACTCGCCCGGCAGCTGCCCGGTCGCAACGAGAATGCCGATGGCGATTGGGAGGTCGAAGCTCGGCCCGGCCTTCCGAACGTCGGCGGGCGCGAGGTTGATGGTGACGCGCTTGTCGTAGGGGAAATAAAACCCGGAGTTCTTGATGGCCGCGCGCACCCGCTCTTTGCTTTCGTTCACGGCGGCGTCCGGCAGACCCACGACGGCCATCATGGGGAACCCGTTGCTGACATCCACCTCGACGGTGACCTGATAGGCGTCAATGCCAAGCACGGCGCTGGACAGAACATGGGCGAGCATGGGCGGGTTCTCCTGAAAAAAGGCGGGCGGCGAGAGCGAAGACGATGGCCTGCTTCTACAGAGGCAATTGCCTGCTTCTTCGCCGCCCGCCGCCCGCTTTCCTGCCGCCCTATCCGCGTTCCGGCCCTATGATCCTCGCGCCCGTCCCTTGTCGTAGCCGTAGGTGACGGTCGCGCCGTCGCTTTCGGTCACGCTGCCGACTTCGCCGTTGGTCGTCGGGGTGTAAGCGAACGAGGACAAGACTGTGCCTGTGCTGTTCTTGTTGGTAAGGCCCGTCAGATGGCTGGCCTGATCGTAGGTTCGGGCGATAGTTAGTAGACGAGCGCGCATTACAGCAACCGCCGCACTTTGAGCCGGACCGAACGCGGTTGCGCCTCGCCTTTTCGCTAGATCGTCAGCGTAATCTCCGCGCCTTCCGGCTGTTTCATCTGCGCCGCAATCTGCGGAAACGGCGTGGTTTTGACCGGCAGGCCATTCTCAGTGACAATTTCATCGCCGCCTTGCAAGCCAGCCTCGCTTGCGGGAGAACGGAGATCAGTTGCCTCAATCAGGATTTTCCCTTCTTTGGTAACAACAATCCCGATACCAACTCCAATCCCGCGCCCGTTTGCTATTGTGAACAGGCTTTGTCGTTGGTAATGCACTTGCCTGCGCGCTTTCTCCGCGCCTTCCAATGTCAACTCCGCCTGCGTATCGGCGAGACCATCAAGCCAATTCTGCGCGGCAACAAAGGACAAATCCCCCAGCGAGCGTCCATTAACGGTGACAATCTTATCGCCGACGCGCACTCCGGCGTTGGCGGCATTCGAGGCGGGCAGAACATCAATGACCGCAAACTGCCCTTTCTGGGAAGCAAGGGAGACGCAACTCAGCCCAGACAGCGCTAATCGTTTTGTGTAATCAGCGCTGCGTTCCAAGATCAGGCGCAGATGCGGGACATCCAGCGTTACGCGAAAACGAGACAAAAAGTCAATTCCCAGTATCGCGCCGGGATAGCCACGCACGGAACTAGCAACCGCAACGTTTGGTTCCTGCCAGTTTCCCAACTGAGGATCAGGTAAGAGGAACATTGTTTCGGAAGTAAGCCCATTTATTCCCCACCAGTTTTTTATCACAGGAGGCGTCTGCGCGGGCCGAAAACGTTTGACATCGGCCTGCGGTATGGACACTAGTTCAGCGCCGGTATCAAGCATGAAATCAAGTGGATCGCCCTCCTGAGGACGAAGTGAAACCGTGTAAAGACCGCTGTCCGTTCTCTTTAAGGGAAGGACGAGGGCATTCTTGGCGGGTGGGGGCGTATAGTCGGGACGATACACCGTCAGCGTTTTGGCGGCGAAATCAAATTGGAGCGGCACTGTGTCAAGCAGCGCAATCCCAATGATACCGACCGGGCGGGGATCAGGAAACGTACCCTCTGGCAGGGTTGTCTCGTAAATGTTGATGTTTTTCAAATCGAGGGGCATGACAACATTGCCCGCGTCGCCAGGCAGACTGCCGACAAGTTCCACCTTGTCAACGGAAGCAATATCGCCTGTCACGTCGCTACGGTTGACCCTGTACTTCTGACCATTGGGTTGCAGATGCAGTTTCTTGGCGGTTGGCGCGTCAATCATGAGCGGAAAAGAAGTGCCGGTGTCCAGCAAAAACGGTAACGGTTCGCTTCCATTAATTCGCAAGTTCACAATAACGTATGGGTTTAGCAGACGGTCGTAAGTGAACACAACGCCAACGCTTTGAACGCCCGGAAAAATCAGTGGTTCTTTTGTCTGTGCGAGGACGGAAGAAGCGCCGCCAATCAGAAACAACAGATAGAAAAGCGTACAGCGTTTTGTAAGGCGGACGGTCAGACTCATCTCTTCTCCCAACCTGTTCAGAACGATGCGTTTTCATGCAGGATTGGCTGGCATCAGGACGCTCTCTGAAAAGGGCGGGCGTCGAAGCAGTTGGCAATCGCCTTTGCCTTCTTCCCTTCGACGCTCGCCCCTCGGCTTCCTGTCGCCCCGCCTGCAAAACGGAGCGCCGACGCTTGCTGCTGAAGGCTACGGTTTGTAGTCACGCCAGAGC
>JBBRNU010000515.1:0-3762 GCA_038230115.1 Chthonomonadales bacterium
TCTTGCCGATTTCGGTCGTGATCGGCGAAAGGTCGCGGATGAGATGCTCGGTTTGAATGGCCGTGAGCCAGTATTCGGGGAAGTGGCTGACGTAAGTCGGGGTGAACAATTCCGACCAGCGGCCCGAACCCGGCGGGCCGACCGCGACCGCATTCAGCCCGCCCAGCGCGTCCAGCGATTTGCCCGGCGTGTTCGCACCAGGGGCAATGCGTCGCGCGCCTGCATAGGGATGCTTGCCCAGCGCGGTCAGGCCGGGCGGGGCCGCGCTGCCCGCCCCCCAGGGCCATTGATTATCGAAGCCGTCATTGAGGCCGACGCCCGGCAGTCCGTTTTCCGGGTCGCGCACAAATGCGACCGTGCGCCGCAAAATCTCGTCAATCGCCCATTTGCCCTCGACGAGCGGTTTTTCGTAGTAGTCGTTGATGTTGAGGAAACGCGAGCCGAAGGTCAATTCGTTCCACACGTCGAAATCAAACCCGGCGTCCGGTTTTCCTTCGGTTCCAAGCGCGCGTTTGGCGTTCTCGCCGATGACGCGCGCATATTCGAGCCAGCCCTGCATGGTTTCCTCGAATTCGGGCGGGACGGCGTTATCGGATTTGCGGCGCGAAGGATAGAACGGCAGGTATTTCAGGGTGGCGGCGGGGGCGTTTCCAACCGGCAAATCTTTAGGCAGCGGTTTCGAGAGCTGGACGGTTCCGTCCGGGGCGATGCGCGTAAAAATCGCTTCCGCCGCGCAGTATCCGGTCAAATTGCTCAGGCCAGAGCGTCCGGGCATGGCCTGGGTCAGCGTCGCCGGGTCGAGATGAACGACGCGCTCGCCCTTGCTCGCAGGCTGCGTCAAGCGGACGAAATATCCCTTCATGGGAACCGGGACGCCACTGTTGGCGTTGAGCAGCAAGAGGGGACGCAGACCGTTACGCCGACATGCGCCCAGAAGAGCGTCGAAACGCTTGACATCGCGAATACGGGCGGGCGTTTCCCACGTGAGGGCGCCCCAGCCGAACTCGATGCGGGCATAGTGAAAGCCGTTGCGGGCCAGATGCGCGCAAACCGCGTCGGCCTCTTCGGGCGTGACGTTCAGGTTGATGCCGACGGCCTCGCGCAGGCGGCGGGCGGGAACGGTGTCGAGATACGCGCGGTACGGCTGGAGCCAGTGCGAGCGCTCGCCAAATTGCAGCAGCGTCTGCTGTTTGGGGTCAATATAACGGGTGATTTCGCCTCTTTCGCCCGCCTGCTGCGCCCGCGCCAGTCCGGGAATCAAGGCGACCATACCCGCCGTAATCATGCCGATTACAGGGTGGTAAAATTGTTTCATACGTTGTATTTCTCCCGCCGCCCGGTTTGCGATTTTACGCGCGATCGTGCGGCCACGTATTTGCATGACGCTAGATTCGACAGCGCCGCGCCGTCTCCCTCTTTGTCGCTTTTGTCGTCGGGGTGTCAGGCGCGGGAACCGAACGCGCCGCTGTTCTCGTTACGTAATCAGCCCCGTAAAAGGCGCAGCGCAGGAAAATCAATCGGGAAGTCAGCGGTTGGAAGGGTGAATAGAACCATGCGGCGAAGCATCGCGCAGGCGATACGAGGGGGGATACTCTTGTTGGCGCTGGCGTTCGCAAGACCGGGGCAGGCCGCTTCCATCGAACCTTCGGGATTGGAATCGGTCCCTCCGACCGATGTCTTGCGCGGCGCGGCGGGACAGGCCGACATCACGCCGACCCGCCCGGCCTATCTCGCGGGCTATGGCATGAACCGGCGCAGCCTGGGCATTCATGACCCGCTGCGGGCGCGCTGTTTGGTTTTGGAGCGGGGGCAAACCCGAATCGCGTTTGTCTCGTGCGACCTGATCGGCCTGCCGCGCTACCAGATCGAGAAAATCCGCGCGAGCGTGCATGAGGTCGCCCCGGATAAGCTGTTCATCGCGGCCACGCACACGCATTCCGGCCCGGACACGCTGGGGCAATGGGGGCGCGACATACAGACCAGCGGCGTAGACGCGGCGTGGATGAGCGACACGCGCGCCAAAATCGCCGCACTCGTGGACGAAACCGCCCGCCGATTGCAGACGGTAACGCTGAAATTCGCGCGCACGACCGACCTGCCGCCGGTCTCGAAAAACATCCGCGTCCCGAAGATTCTGGACACCGAATTGAGCGTGATGCAGGTGTTGGCGCGGGCGGGCGGGAAGCCGGTCGCCACGCTCGTGAATTTCGCCTGCCACCCGGAAATCCTGAACACCCACCAAATTACGGCGGATTTTCCGCACTGGCTGTACGACACGGTGGAAACCGCGACTGGGGCCGTCTGCCTGTACTTGAACGGCGCGCAGGGCGGCATGATCACGGCCAACTACGACGAGACGACCGCGCCAAAAGGCGAAAACTGGCAGGCCGCGCAAACGATTGGAACCGCGCTGGGCGCGCGAACGCTGCAAATTTTGTCGGAAGCCCCCGTTTTGCCCGACGCCGAAATCGCCGCCCAACGCCGCGTCTTTGCCGTGCCGCTCGAAAACCCGCAGTTCCGCGCCTTGATCGCGCTCGGCGTTTTCCCGCGCGAACTCCTGCATAACGGCGTTATCGAAACCGAAGCGAGCCGCATTACGATTGGCCCGGCGGAGTTTCTGACGTTTCCCGGCGAGGTTCTGCCCAACATCGGCCTGATGCTGAAGCGGCTTCAGACCGGAACGCCGAAATTTCAAGTCGGGCTGTGCGGCGACGAGCTGGGCTATATTCTCGCCGAAGCCGATTACGGTCTTGACCTGTACGCCTATGAAACGCGGGTTTCGGTCGGCGCGCAAATGGGGCCGCGCATGGTCGAAAACCTGCGCGCCCTGTTTCCGGCAGCCGCCAAGCCGCCTTCCAGTTCGCCCGCCCCGAAATCCCAACCGAAAAAAGGAAACCCATGACTCTGAATCATTTGCTTCTGTTTGGCAGAGCGCTGACCGGCCTGGCGCTGATTTGCCTGAGCGCTGCTGCCTTGTTCGCGCAAGGCGGAGCCGCTGGCAAGCCTGCCGACGCCGATTGGACGCCCTTGCGCGCCGCCTACGACTATCCGCGCAAATCGCCGGTTCCCGACGTCGTGGAGAAGCCGAAAGCCAGCCCGGACGCCTACCAACTGCACCTGACGTTCACCGGGCCGAATGGCGAGAAGGTTCCCGGCGTCTTTCTGCGTCCCAAAGCCGAGGGCGTATATCCCTGCGTTCTCGTTCTGCACGGTCTGACGAGCAGCAAGGACGACAGCCTTCAGTATTTCGGAAAGCCGTTCATCGAGAAGGGAATGGCGATTCTGGCCTTGGACGCGCCGCATCACGGCGAGCGGCGTGTGCCGAACGAAAATCAGTGGACGCCTGCGGTAATTTCGGTCGCCGTTCATGAGGGCGTGCGGGATTATCGCCGCGCGCTGGATTATCTGGCGACCCGCAAGGACGTGGACTCGAAGCGTATCGGCCTTTTCGGGTACAGCATGGGTTCGATTATGGGTTCCATTCTGGGCGGCGTGGACAGTCGCGTGTCCTCGTTCGCGCTGTGCGTGGGCGGCGACCCGTTTGTGTCCAATCTCAGCATGTTCCCGGAAACCCAGCGGCAGGCCACGCGCGCGGTCTGTCCCAGTCTGTACGTTGGGCATATCGCGCCGCGCCCGCTGCTGATGCTGAACGGGCGGCAGGACACGACGGTCGTCAAAGCGGCGACCGATTTGCTGTACAAGGCGGCGGGCGACCCGAAACAAATCCGCTGGTTCGATTCCGGCCATATACTGCCCGGTGAA
>JBBRNU010000516.1:0-3756 GCA_038230115.1 Chthonomonadales bacterium
AGGCAAACGCGACAGAGCGCGGCTTCCATTTACTTGCGGCGTCGGAGCGCGCATTCAGCCCGCGCAAGCCTGCGCGCTCTTGCGTCTTTAAGCCCGCGCAGGCGGGCTAGCGTTTCAGAACGGGCATTCATCCTACCACTGTCGAACGTTCGTGAGTAACGACGGGCCGCGAAGAAATTCATTTCTTCGCTCTATAGCCTACGGCTGTGTGTCCTTCGGACACGCCCTATAGACAAACCAGACTTTCGTTCTGACGCCCGTGTCCGAAGGACACACGGCGGAACGCTACCAAGCGAAGAAATTCATTTCGTCGCCCTCATCGCGCCACTTTCGACAACGGTAGCATTAATCCCCGCTCTCAGCGTTTCAGGACGGGGATTTGTTCCAGTCTGTTTTCTTCCCTCTGCGCCTTTCCATATGCGCCTTTCCATAATTATTCCCATTTTGAACGAGGAAGCGGGCCTGCCCGCCACGCTCGCCAATGTCGCGGCCTGCGCGCATGGCAGCGAGGTATTGCTCACGGACGGCGGCAGCACGGACAATACGCTCGCTATTATTGCGGAATTTTGCGCCCGTCAGGAACCTGCGGCTAATGGCATGACCTGGCGATTGCTGCACTCGGCGCGCGGGCGGGGGCGGCAGATGAACCTGGCGGCGCGCGAGGCGACCGGCGACACGCTGCTTTTTCTGCACGCCGATACCCATTTGCCGCCCGACGCTCCCGCGCTGATCGCCGCCGCGCTCCACGATCCGCGCGTGTTGGGCGGCAATTTTCGCATTCGCTTCACGCCGCCCTCGTCCATCGCCAATTTCTACACCGTCGTTTATAACGCCCGCACGCGCTTTCAAATTTTTTATGGCGACTCGGCGCTGTGGGTGCGGCGCGACGTTTTCGAGCAGGTCGGCGGGTATCCCCTGGAGCGCGTCATGGAAGATTTCGCGCTCGTCCTCCGGCTGCGAAAAACGGGGCGGCTGGTCTGCCTGCCCTCTGTTGTCGAAAGCAGCGCGCGGCGGTTTCAGGGCGCGAAGCGCAATTCGCGCGCCCTGCTGCAATGGGGTTGGCTGCATGTTTTGCTGCTTTGCGGAGCGGGCGACGAGACCCTCGAACGCTTTTACCCGCCCGTGCGCTGACCCCGCTTACAAATTCCATTTACAACGCCTGCGTGGTATAATACGCGCTATGGAACCCACGAAGGCCGCTCCGCTCACAACTCCCTCATCCGGCAAACGCATCGGCATTCTGGCCCTGCAAGGCGATTACGACAAGCACCGGGCCATGCTCGAAGATTCGGTCGGCGCGCAGACCGCGTTCGTCCGCACGTCCGACGAATTGAACGCCGTGGACGCGCTGGTGCTGCCCGGCGGCGAAAGCACGGCGATGATTCGGCTCTTGCAGCGCATTGGGCTGGATGAAGCGATTCGCGAGCGCGCTCAGGCGGGAATGCCGATTTTTGGAACCTGCGCGGGCCTGATTTTGCTGGCCCGCGACATCGAAGACCGTCCCGACCAACCCACGCTGAACTTGCTGAACCTGCGCGTCGCCCGCAACGCTTTCGGGCGGCAGGTGGACAGTTTCGAGGCCGACGTGCCGTTCGCCGTCGCCGACGAAAACCAGACCGAGTCGGACGCCCGCCCGGTGCGCGGCGTTTTCATTCGCGCGCCGTATGTCGTCGAGGCCGGGCCGGACGTGGAAATCATCAGCCGGTTCCGCGACCGCATCGTCGGCGTCCGGCAGGCGTCTCTGCTCGCGACCGCTTTTCACCCCGAACTTACCAATGACGCGCAGGTCCACGCTTATTTTGCCCGCATAGTCGAAAAAAGCGAGGAAAACCGTTGACCCAAACGAATGGCGGCCCCGTCGTCGCCCTGTCCGCCAGCCCCCATGCCGTCCTGCGCCCGGTCGCCATCGCCGCTGTCCAGCTTGAAGACGCTTTCTGGCAGCCTCGCATCGCCCGTAACCGCGAAATGACGATTCCCGCCCAACTCCGACAGTGCGAGGAGACCGGGCGCATTGACAATTTTCGGCGCGCTTCAGGCCGCAAGCAGGTCGCGTTCCAGGGCATCTTTTTCAACGATTCCGACGTGTACAAATGGGCCGAAGCCGCCGCCTTTTCGCTCGGAACGCATCCCGACCCGAAACTGGACGCCGACTTAGATGCGGTTATTGACGAAATCGCCGCCGCGCAGGACGCCAACGGCTACCTGAACACGTATTTCATGTTCGAGCGCGAGCCGGAGCGGTTCACGAACCTGAAGGACATGCACGAGATTTACTGCGCGGGCCATCTGATGCAGGTCGCCGTCGCGCACCATCGGGCGACCGGCAAAACCACGCTGCTGGAGGTTGCAATCAAACTGGCCGACTGTCTGGACGCCACGTTCGGGCCGGAGCCGGAAAAGCGACTTGGAGCCTGCGGGCATGAAGAGGCGGAAATGGCGCTCGTGGAATTGTACCGCGAAACCGGCGAGGCGCGTTACCTGCGGCTTGCGCGGTTCATGATCGAGGCGCGGGGCCACAAGCCCGGACTCTTCGGCAACTCCGCCTACCATCAGGATCATCTGCCGTTCGTGCAGCAAAAAGACCTGACGGGCCATGCGGTTCGGCATCTGTATCTGGCCTGCGGCGGCGCGGACGTCGCCCTGGAAACCGGCGACCCGCCGTACCGAAGCGCGCTCGAAGCGCTCTGGAAAAGCCTGACCGAAAAGCGGATGTACGTGACCGGCGGGGCGGGTTCGCGGTGGGAGGGCGAGGCGTTCGGCGAGGATTACGAATTGCCCAACGACCGGGCCTATACCGAAACCTGCGCCGCGATTGGCAGCGTGATGTGGAACTGGCGAATGCTGCATTTGACCGGCGACGCGCTCTATGCCGATTTGATGGAAACCACGCTGTACAATGCGGTTCTGCCCGGCCTTTCGCTGGACGGAACGCACTACTACTATCAAAACCCCCTTGCGGATCGGGGGGCGCACCGGCGGCAGGAGTGGTTCGGCTGCGCCTGCTGCCCGCCCAACATCGCTCGCCTGCTGGCGTCGCTCGGCGGCTATTTTTACAGCGTGGACGCGACGGGCGTTTACGTCAACCTTTACGCGACGGGAACCGCGACCCTGCTCCTGGCGGGCGGCAGGGTGACCTTGAGCCAGAAAACCAATTATCCCTGGGACGGCGACGTAAAAATCACCATTGACGCCGTAACCGGGCAGGAGAGCGAAGCGAAGTTCCTGAACCTGCGCCTGCCCTGCTGGGCCAACGACGTGAAAATTACCGTAGATGGTCAGCCGGTCGCTTTTGAGGGCGAAACCGGGCAGTACGCGCGCATTCCGATGCCGGAAGCAGGCAAGATTGTCCGGCTGGCCCTGCCGATGACGATTGAAAAAGTGGAAAGCCACCCGCACGTGCTGGCGAACCGGAACCGGGTCGCGCTGCGGCGCGGGCCGCTCGTCTACTGCATCGAGCAGGCCGATAACCCGGACGCCGATGTTTGGGACATGGCCCTGCCCGCCGACGTCGAATTGAGCGCGGAATTCGACCCCGACCTGCTGGGCGGCATCGTCACGCTCAAAGGGCAGGCGCTCGCCCGCGACGCCGAAGAGTGGGAGGGCGCGCTGTACGCCCCGTACCGACAGGAAAGCCGGGCCGGTTACCGCCCGGTCGCCCTGACCGCTATTCCCTACTATGCCTGGGCCAACCGCGAACCCGGCCCGATGCAGGTCTGGATTCCGGTTGTTTAGGCTTCTGAATCGGTGTCTGACTGC
>JBBRNU010000517.1:0-3742 GCA_038230115.1 Chthonomonadales bacterium
ACGTATTCCGGTCTCCATTGCAGGCCCACGGTTTCCGTTTGCAAATGTCGCTCATCCCGGTCTACACGCACACCACTTATTGCACTGCGCTTCAGGAAATGGTGTATTCCGCTTGCCCCGCCGACGCGCGCGAAAAGGATGTCTGATGCGGCACTATCGCTGCTTACAACGGCTCGAAACAGCAGGTCGCCGAGGGTTGTAGAGTATCCCCTTTCCCCGACAAGAGCGGCAAGGGGCTGGACGTTAAGGCTTAAGTCCTGCTTCCGCACCAGAACGGGATCGCTCAAACGCCAGCCCTGTAGGTCTATCGCGTCCATCACCGTGGCTGCCACAATCAACTTTACCACGCTTTGCAGAGAAAACTTCTGACTTCCATTTATGCTGATTACGTTCGCGCTGTCCTGGATGCCAATGCCAACGCGACCATCGAAGGCTTTCGTCAAAGCGTGCAAAGACCGGTGTACCGCTTCGGCGGGCAGCGTTCCCGAACGAGCAGAAGATGCGTCAGGCAGGCAGGATGAAAGCAGGGAGGCAGACAGAACCGCGAAGTCTCGGCGTGACAAAGATTTGGTCTTCATAGATATTATTGGAGTGGCGCAAAACTAAAATGAAGCGAACGGAAGCGCGTCTGCTTCCGTTCGCTTATTTCAAGAGCGGGGCAGGCGGTTCCTGCCGCAACGCTTTTGTATCGGCTGGTTTTCTGTCTACTGACAGAACTTGCCCGTGCAGCCGTAATTAGGAGCGTCCGCCTGATTCCAGCAACGGCTCAAATTCATCTTGCATGAAAAACCATGTCAACCTTTCTCCCTCTATGCTAACCGCGAAACCCCATTGGTTCGTTTTATGATCCCACGAATGCCCACTGATGGTAGCACGTCTGCCGCTGAACGCAGTATTTGCTATGTCTTTCGGGAAAACTTGGACCACTTGGCCGAGGGCGAAAGGCGGCAGCAAGGCTCCCACATACTTCAAATGTTGCCGTCCGAGGTGAACAATCTCCTTTTCTTCCTAGCAGCCTGTCGGAGAGACTGCGTCTCGCCCGACCGAAGTATATGTCAGAATAGTGAGTATGAGCAGACAATTCAACCCCCTTGACTATGAGGCTACTCTGGACACCAGCGTGCGGCTGGGCGATTGTTTGCCCCCCAGTCATCTGGCCCGCTTCGTCGTCGATATGGTCCAACATCTCGATCTGGCCCCCCTCTACGCTCGCTATGGCAGCCGAGGAGGTACTCCCTATCCGCCGCAGATGCTGCTCGCTCTGCTCGTCTATGCTTATGCCACCAGTACGAGGTCGGGCCCACTCTGGCAAACGTCCCCGAAGAGTTGGGGACGGTCCAAGCGGCCGTTCTGGATACGGGCTACTTCAGCCAGACCACTATCGACGCCCTCGACGCGGCGGGGATCGAGGCCTATATTGCCACGGGGCGTGACGCGCACTATGGCGGCTTTCTGTCTTATTTTGCCCACGTGGGCGAAGCACCCGGCGAAGGGGGCAGCACCAAGGAGAAGATGGCCTATAAGTTGCACACGGCGACGGGCAAGGCGATCTACCGGCTTCGGAAATGTACGGTCGAGCCGGTGATCGGAATCATCAAGGAAGCGATGGGCTTCCGTCAGTTCTCCTTACGCGGCCAGGAGAACGTGACTGACGAGTGGTGTCTGGTTTGCCTGAGCTACAATCTGCGGCGCTTGCACGTTCTGCGCGGTGCCTGATGGATTAGCGCCGCCTGTGCCGAAGCTGTCAAGCCGCTTTCTGGGCCGTTTGTCCTTCTTTTCGAGGCTCAGAAGATCAGAACCTGAGTTTCCTGAGCGAGAGTAACCAGACGAAACGACGAGTCTTCTGTCAGAGACAAGCCGTCAGGAGTTTTCTCCGACAGGCTGCTAGTTCGTCACGGTAGCATCTTGGGATAGATTTCGGGTATTCTGCGGGCAACCTATTCCCCAACCTGCCCAAAGGAACCTTCCATGCCCGCCAAGAAGTACCATGTCACCCTCACAGACGAGCAGCGCACCGCCCTGGAGAAGATTACCCGTGCCTACAAGTCCCACACCCAGCGCGAACGCAATCGCGCGCGTGTCCTGCTCCTCACCGACACCGCTCGTGAAGACGGCGGCCACGCCGCCGCTCACGTCGCCATAGCCGTTGGCGTTTGCACTCTCACGGTCGAGAGTGTGCGCCGCCGCTTTGTCCAGCAGGGACTGCAAGCCGCCGTGTACCGCCGGGAACAAACCACCCGCAAAGCCCGTGTCCTCGATGGGCGCGCCGAAGCGTTCCTGATTGCCACTGTGTGTTCGGCCCCCCCCAGGGACAGGCCCGCTGGAGCCTGACCCTCCTGCGCGACACCCTCATCGAACAGGGCTATGGGGCAAGCGTCAGTGGCGCGACCGTGCGCCAGACGCGCAAAAAAAGGAACGCAAGCCCTGGCTCAAGCAGTGCTGGGGCATTGCGCCCAAACACAACGCCGCCTTTGTAGCCGCGATGAACGCCGCCTTTGTAGCCGCGATGGAGGACGTGCTGGACGTGTACGCGCGCCCGCTTGCCCCCAAGCGTCCGGGCGTTTGTTTGGACGAAGGCTGTACGCAGTTGTTGGAGCAGGCGCGCCCTCCCGTGCCGATGCAGCCCACCACTGCGGAGCAGGCCGGACATCCGCTGCGCGAAGCCAGTGAGTAGGTGCGCGGCGGGGTGTGCCGTTTCTTCGTAACCTTTGCTCCCTTGCTGGCCCAAAGGCAACTCACAGTGACAGGGCGGCGCACCGCGCACGCGTTCGCGCGCGTGGTCAAGACCCGCGTGGACGAGACCTTTGCCCACGCGGAAACCATCGTCTTGGTTCTGGACAACCTCAACACCCACACCAAAGCCAGTTTGTACCAGGCGTTCCCACCGGAGGAAGCCAAGCGGTTGTGCGCCAAGATAGAGTGGCACTACACGCCCAAACATGGCAGTGGTGCGTGGCACACTTGTGGCTCAACATGGCGGAAATTGAGTTGAGCGTTCTGGCACGGCCATGCCTCAGCCGCCGGATTGCTGACCAGACCACGTTGACGACGGAAATCGCTGCATGGCAGGAGCGGCGCAATGCGGCGAAGGTGAGTGTGAACTGGCAGTTCACCACGGAAGACGCCCGAACCAAGTTGAAGAAACTCTATCCAACTATCCTACCTTGACGGACTACTAGCGAAACAGCGTTCGCTTCAGCCCAGGTTACGAGTTGGGAAAGTTGGACATCGTAGTAGCGAACAGTGTTCTTGGCGCGCGTGGCCTTGAGGTGAAGAAGGAAGGAGCGGAGGGCTTCTTTCCAGGTGCAGGAGGTAAAATCTGTGACCATATGTTCCCCTATTAACTGCTAATTGCCGCCAGATTAGCAGCAATTAGCACTGAGTGTCAATAGATGGAATTTTTCAGAGAAAGCCGACATCCGGATTCGAACCGGAGACCTGCTGTTTACGAAACAGCTGCTCTACCACTGAGCCATGTCGGCAGAAACGACTTCCCTGCAACGCACAAACGCACCCAGTATAGCAAGGGAGAGCCGCTTTTGTCAAGGTTGGAACGAGGAACTTTGCCCCGCCCCGTTCGGCACGGACAGCCTCTCGTTAACCACTTCCTCGTAGATTGCCGCTGTCGCCCGTGCCATTCCTGCATAGGAATGGCCCGCGGCAAAGGCGCGTGCGTTCGCCTGCAATGCCGTGCGTTGTGGTTCGTCATCGAGCAGCGTCGTGACCTGTCCCGCCAGCGATG
>JBBRNU010000518.1:0-3738 GCA_038230115.1 Chthonomonadales bacterium
CGCAAGCGTCGGGCCGTCCTCGTCAGACGCGGGTTCCTCCAAAACGTTCGCGCCCTTCGCGTCCCCGGACGCGGTTTTCGGGGCGCGGGCAGGTTTGGGCCGGGGCGCGTCGCCGATTGGCGCGTCGGCTGCGTCCGTAGTTGTCGCATTCGGGGACGAAACCCTGGCGCTGGCGTCGGTTACATCGTTATTCTCGGTTTCTGCGCCCGTTTCCGGTTCGCCGCGCCAGTTTTGCCGGGCCAGCGAGAACATCCGCAGAAGTTTCGAGGCCGGAGCCAGTCCGCTTTCACCGGGTTCCGATAAGTCGAGCGTGGTTTGCAGCGCGGGGCGGGCGGCGGGCGACAGGGCGCGCTCGACGACCTGCGCGGCCCGCTGCGCCCGGTCGTTCGGCCCGGTTTCCGGGAGCGCGGCTTCCAGAGCGCGCCCGCGCGCCGCTTTGGACGCTTCTTTTTCAGGCGCGGAGGCCAGGACGCCGCTTGTCCGCGCGTTCCGCTCCAGGCCGCGCCTGACCGCCGAAGCCCCGACGCGAACCGGGACGTGAAGGCGGCGCATCAACTCGATAAAGGGCTGATCTACCAGCAGCACGAGGGCGGCAAGGGCGGCGAAAACCAGGAAAAGATACCCGATGGCGTCCCCGACGAGCATTCGCAGCGCCGAGCCAAAGAGCGCGCCGATCCAGCCGCCCGCGTGTTCGATGGCCTGCGACTGCGCGACGGGCGACAGTCGCTGCCAGACTTCGGGGCCGGGAATTTCGGCGAGATGCTTGCCGGTGATGAAAACGAGCAGGAGGAGCAGCGTCCCAAGCGAAGAGTGCGATAAGGAGAGGCGCTCGTAGCCCGCAAGGAACATGGTTCCGGCGAACATCAGCAGGAGGGGAATGGCATACGCCCCGGTTCCCGCCGTCAGCCGCAGGCCGTGATCCACCCAGACCGGAAGGGGCGCGGGCTGCCGCCAGCTCAGGCAGAGCAGGCTGGCCGCGCCCAGAAAGAACAATAGCAGCCCCAGCATATCCTGCGCGCGGCGGTCTAAGGGCTGCGGCGCGGCGCGCTTCACGCGCTGAACTTTGACCATCGGGCGGTTCCTCCCACGAATCTGGACAAAGTATAACAGAAATTTGACGCGCGGTCAAATGTCGGGGCAGGCGGAAACGGGGAAGGAAGCGAAAAGGGAGAGTCTCGGCGCAATGTTCGCGTTCCCAGCCGCCTAACCCCCCGGCCCCCTTCCCCGGTGGGAGGACAATGCACCTAACCCCCCGGCCCCCTTCCCCACCGGGGCAGGGGGAGACTGAACAGAAAATTTGCTGGTAAGGTGCGAGGTTCGCGGGTTCGCAGCGCTTTCATTCGCTCTTATTGGTTCTCTTTCGTTTCGGGAAAATGCACCCGGTTCCTGCTTAGTCACCCCCTTCCCCGGTGGGGAAGGGGGCCGGGGGGTGAGGTTGCCCCTCCCGCCAAAGCTTACAGCCCGCCGACAAAACGGCGACCGGAAGATTTTCGCTTCCGGTCGCCATTGTTTGGTTCGTCGCGCGTTGGGGCGAAGGCCAAAATAACGTCAGTCCACGACGCTGAACGTGAACGGTCGGCCCTGCATCGTGCGCCAGGTCTGAATCTGCTCCGGCTTCAGGACGAGGAGGGCTTTGGCTCCAATCGTCTTCCGCATGCGCTCCATTTCCTTCTGCACCTCGTCGGCTCGCGCCTGGTTTTCCGCTGGCGTCGAGGGCGGGGCGGGCGCGGCGGCAGCGCCGGACGCCGCCGCATCGCCAGCAACAGGCGCGCTCGGGTCGCTGGCAGCGGCGGGCGGATTGTTGGCGCCGTTGGCGTTATTTCCGTTGGGGCGCTGGCGTCGGTTCGCCATGTTCGAGAATGCCGCCTGGAACACTTTGGCCTGCGAACCCCGGTATTCCAGGACGGCTTCCGCAATCTTGGCGCGCTGCTCAGGGGTCAAGTCCAGCTTGTCCGCCAGGGACGTGGCGCCCAGCGCCAGCGGGCCGCGCCACTGCAGATCGAGTTCGTGCAGACGCTTGACCTGCGAGGGCCGCAGAATCGCCTCGGTCTTTTTGTCCAGATCGCCCTGAACGGCGGTCATAACGTCCTGGAACTGCGTTCGCATCTGGTCGCGGTTCTGCTGCATATAATCGCGGCGCTCTTGCTGCGACATGCCCTGCGTGGCTTTCTGGGTGTCCTGGAACGCCGCGCGCATTTTCCCGCCCATTTCCGCCTGCGAACTGGTTTCGAGTTCGTCGAGGGAGTCGCGCTGCCGCCCGTCAATCAGCAGTTCGCGGCGCACGTCATTGCGTTTCAGCAGCGCTGTCAGGTTGGGGATGGTCGGGTCGGCCATGCTGCTCATGCGGGCGGCAGGGTTGCCCCATTGCCCGCCGCCGCGCATCTGGCCGCGCTGCGCCCGTCCCTGCTGGCCTTGCTGCGCGTTTTGCGCCCTCGCGGCAAAGGGCGCGCTCAGGCCAAGCAGCAGGCTCGCCGAAATGGTCGCGGTGGTGAGAGTAGTGGAAAGAAAAGCGCGTCGGTTCATCGGATCGTCTCCTCAATGTCAAGGCGCGGGGCGACGGACGCTCAGCCATGCCGCCACGCGCGCCGAAAGCGGAACGCCGGGTCGAAAAAACGATTTTCCTGAGACCGGCCTCGCGTTGGAATGAAAAAATCTTGCTTTGAACAAAATCGTGTCGTGAAAACGGCCTACTGGCGGTACCGCAATCCGGGCCGAAAAGTTCGCTGCGCCCTCGATTTCCTGGCGCAACGGCGACTACAAAACGGCAAATTTGCGGCTCGTCTTTGTGGCTTGTCAAGGTTCTCAGACGTTAGACGACGGTCGGGCGTAAAAGTTTACCGTTTTGCGAACTATTTGCGCGTTTTGGCAAACTCAGCCTTGCAGCATGGCCTCGCGCGTGCGGCGCTGACCCGCCGATACCATGATGCACGGCCCGCCCGACACGATTTGCATGGAAAACCCCCGCGCCAGATTGAAGGCGGGCGTGGACTCGGAGCCGGGCTGCATCCATAGATACGGAATTTTCAGGTGGCCCGCCGCGTGAACAATCTCTTCGGTCACGTCGGGCGGCGTGACCGTGACCACGCAGTCAATTTCGCTCGGCACGTTGTCGAGCGAGGGATAGCAGGGATCGTTGTTGATGGCGTCGGCGTTGGAATTGACGGCGAACACTTCGTACCCCGAACGCTTGAGCGCCTGATACACTTTGTAGCCGTATTTTTCGCGGTCGCGCGAAACGCCTACGACGGCGAACCGCTTTTGATCCAGTATTTGTTCGATGAGCGCTTTGGTGGACATCGCGCGAGTTCCTTCCTGCTCCGGCCTCTCAGGGTTGAAACCCCGGTTGCCCGCCCAAATCAAAACGTTCGGTTGGCTGTCCAGCATTCAAGTTCACCCTGAGCGCAGCTTGTCAACCTATGCAGCCGGAGTTTCAACCCTGAAAATGGGCCTTCGACCTGGTTGAAATTCGGTTCTTATCCTCTAGTGTAGCGGCTAACCCGCCCGCTTGTCAACGGATGCCCAGGCGCGGGCTGCAAATAAGAAGGCCGACTAGCGCGCCGGGTTTGACGTTGGGGCGCTTTTTCCACTATAATGGGTTGACACAATTCGAGATTTTTACGCCAGGAGAAATATCGTTGGCTTCATCTGATGTGGACATCGAACTGGAAACCCTGATTCGGGCGCGCTACCCGATTATTTACATCGTGTCGTGGGAAGAAAAACGGGTCGAGGACGCCC
>JBBRNU010000519.1:0-3732 GCA_038230115.1 Chthonomonadales bacterium
ATTCGCGATGGCGGCCACGCGCGCAGGAGCCGCCGGGAAGGAATGCCCGGTCTGAAATGTCAAGCCGGACGAACGGGAATAAATCCCCGTTCTGAAATGCACGAACGGGATTGAAACCCCGTTCTGAAATGCGTAGCCCGCCTGCGCGGGCTAGATAGCGAAAGCGACCCGCCCGACCGCCTTTACGCCATGCGTAGCCCGCCTGCGCGGGCTAGATACGTTACAGCGCGCAGGCTTACTCAGGCTAAAGACGCGCTCCATTGCGCTCGCCTCCGCATTCTGAAACCGTTTTGTAGAAGCGGCCTTGTGTATTGCAGGCCACGCAGGTGGTCTGTGCATTTCAGAACGGGGTTTCAATCCCGTTCTGCGCCCGTCCACTGCGTTAGAGGAAACGCCGAACGCGACGCTTATTCCCCTGCCGCCAGATTCCAGCGCCGCGCCAGGTCGAGCAGAGGGTAAGCGGTCAAATCCAACTGGACGGGCGTCACGCTGATCTGGTTTTGCAGGACGGCGTGAACGTCGGAGCCGGGGTCGGGCGTGGTTTCGCGCAAACTGCCCCCCTGCCAGTAATACGGACGACCGGACGGATCGGTTCGCGCTTCGATGCGATCTACGTATTCGCGCGTCCCCTGGTGCGTGATCGCGACGCCCTGCAAGGCCGCCTGCGGCACAGACGGCACGTTGACATTGACGAACGTGTGACGCGGGAGCGGGTCGGCGAGCATTTGGCGGGCCAGCCGAACGACGAAATCGGCGGCAGGCCCGAACGTAAACTCTTCGTCGCGCGCATCCATTGCGACGGCGGAAATCGCAATCGCGGGCAGGCCCAGCACCGCGCCCTCGAACGCCGCCGCGACGGTTCCGCTGTAAGTCAAGTCCCAGCCCAGATTGGCCCCGGCGTTGATGCCCGATACCACCAGATCGCACCTGCCCTCCATGATGACGTGAAGGCCCAACGTCACGCAGTCGGTCGGCGTGCCGCTCGCGGCGTAGCCCGTCAGGTCGGGCGCGAGCGTCAGGGCTTTCAGGCGCAGGGGCTTGTGCAGGGTAATCGCATGGCCCGCCGCGCTGCGCGGACGCTCCGGCGCAACCATAACGACCTCGCCGAGCGCGTCCAGAGCGCGTTTGGCGGCATGGATGCCGGGGGCGTAAATGCCGTCGTCGTTGGTAAGTAAAATTCGCATGGGCCGCCCGTCATCAAAATGAAACACGCTGTCAAGAGAATTTCCACGCGCGCAGGAGAGCGGGCGAAACATGGCGAATGAGAAAATATTCGGTTCCGCCCGCCGCGCAAAACTTGCCCGCATGGGCGCGGCGAGCCGGTTACGCATTCCCTGCCGCCTATTTTGGCACAAATTCGCCCGCCGCGCATGAATGGGCCGGAGAAAACTCGATGCTTATGACGCCCGCCCGCCCGGTAAAAATCGGTATCCTGTCGTTCGCGCACCCGCACGCCCAATCCTACGCGCACTGTCTGGCCGCGCGCCCGGACTGCGACTTGATCGGAATCGCCGATGAAAACGCTGACCGCGCCGAGCGCCAGGCGCAGGCATATGGCGTGACCGCGTTCGCCAGTTACGCCGCCCTACTTGACGCGCCCGGCCTGGAGGCCGTTGTTATCTGTTCCGAGAACGCCAGGCATCGCGCGCTTGTCGAAATGGCGGCGCAGGCGGGCAAGCACGTTCTGTGCGAAAAGCCCCTGGCGACGACGGTTGCGGACGCCGAGGCGATGATTGCGGCCTGCCGAAACGCGGGCGTGCAGTTGATGACGGCGTTTCCGTGCCGGTATTCGCCCGCGTTTCGCCGCCTGAAAGCCGCCCTCGACAGCGGGCAGGCCGGGCAGCCGCTCGCCTTTCGCGGCACGAACCGGGGGCGCAATCCGGGCGGCTGGTTCACGGATAAAGCCGCATCGGGCGGCGGCGCGACCATTGACCACACGGTTCATGTCACCGATTTAATGCGCTGGCTGCTCCGCGACGAGGTGCGCGAGGTGTACGCCGAGATCAGCCATAACATCGGGCATCAGGAGTTCGACGACGTGGGCTTTCTCAGCCTGACCTTCGCGAACGGCGTTTTCGGCACGCTCGACGCCAGCTGGTCGCGCCCGAAAACGTTCCCGACCTGGGGCGACGTTACGCTCGAAGTCATCACCGACCGGGGAACCCTCGCGCTCGACATGTTCGCCCAAAATCTGGTTTTGTATTCCGACAAGACGAACCGCGTGGAATGGCGGCACTGGGGCGACAGCATTGACGACGGCTTGATCGGCGCGTTCGCCGCCAGCGTTCGCGACCACGCGCCGGTTCCGATTACGGGAGAGGACGGCCTGCGCGCCCTGCAAGTCGCCCTCGCCGCCTATCAATCGGCGCAAACCCAGACCCCGGTCACCCTGGATTGATCTGAATTCGACCCGCCTGCCTGCCGGTTGGCTTGTTCGTCGAACGGAATGGTCACCCGTTTTGAGAGGCGGGTCGAACGGAATTGGCGGAACGGAAATGAATGGCCGTTCTGAAATGCAATGCTGGCAGTCGAGAGAGCCGCGGGGTTAGAATCCCCGGCAGGAGTTGTAAAGCCCGCCTGTGCGGGCTGCAATGCCAACGCGCCGGTGTAATGTTTTTCCACCTCCTGCGAAGGCAAATGTTACCGCCTTCGCTCCCTTCTCTCGTGCAGGGAGAAGGGACGGGGATGAGGGGTGACCTCACAGTTCCGCCAACCCCAACGTTCTCCTTGCCTAAGAGCCTATCGTAATAGAGACTCTTCCCTGTCTTGGAGCAGCGCCTAATGGAATAGGCTCTAAGGAGAGGGGCCGCCAGCGAAGCGCGTAAGGTGAATTGTGGCGGGGCGTTTCAGAACAGGGTTCCCATTCCATTCGACGCGCGAACCAGCCGCAGCGGCAAGGCGGCGCGGTTTACGATCAGCCGTCGAGGGTAGGCTCTTCCATCGGCTCGCCGTTCGCGGCGCGCAGCATATCGGTATAAATTCCCGGTGCGCTGTCGGCAATCAGCGTCGCGCCCGCCGTCTTTTCGTAAAAGGCGACCGGGCCGACTCCGCCGATAATGCCATAGGCGTAGCCCATCGCGCGCATTCCGTGCAGGCAGGCGAGCAGCAGGGCTTTGCCGACTCCCCGCCCGCGCTCGCTTTCCAGCACGCCGGTCGGCCCGAAAAAGTTGCGTTGTGTGGCCTCATACGCCGCGAAACCGATGATCCTGCCATCGCGCAGAGCCAGATACAGCGAAATGGGCTGGCGGCTGTAGCAGGGCGTCGTCTCGTCGGCCCATCCGGCGCTGAAATGTTCGCCGATGAACGTGCGAATGGCCGTAATCTCGAAGGGATGGGCGCGGCGCACCACGATGCCAGACGCGCGCATCTCGGCCAGCGCCGGTTCCAAAGACGGCAGTTTCAGCAGCGAAACCAGCATATCGGGCATAATGTTTCCCTGTCTCCTTATCCTCGCGTCGCGCGCACGTTCGGGGCTATGCGCGCCAGCGACGCCTCGCCGCCCTTTTCAACGCCGGGCCTGCCGGTTCCTGCCGCCTGCGTTCGTTCCGCCGCCGTTTCCCTGCCCCCGCATTTTGTGCTAGAATGATTCGTTTCGCCTTGCGACCCGCAGGGCGTTTTGGCGTCACCCGTCCACAAAAATCCGCTTGCGTTCCTTGCCGCCCGTTCGAGAACCGCCATCGCGTTGAGGCCGGGCCGCTTAAATTAAAGTTCTTCGAGAAGGGAAACGGAGAC
>JBBRNU010000520.1:0-3709 GCA_038230115.1 Chthonomonadales bacterium
TACGCGGCGGCAATCGGGCTGGGCGTCGCAGGATATGGCGTGTTTGCGCTGGGACTTTGCGGCCTGCTGAAATTGGTTCCGATCACGCTCTGGTGGGGCTTGCTCGCCCTGATCGGATTGCCGGGGATGCGCGCGAATGGCGGCGATCTTGCGAACGCCGCGCGAAATTGGCGCGCGCAGGGACGAATTTTATTCGCGCCGAAAAATTCGGGCGGGGCGCGGATCGGCTGGCTTGTCGTTGTGATTATCGGCGTTCTGCTGGGCTGCGGCGGCATCGCTTTTCTGGCTTGTTTTTCTCCTCCGAGCGGGCATGAGTGGGACGCGCTGGCGTACCATCTGGCCGACCCGAAAGTGTTTTTGCAGAACGGGCGCATCGCCAGCCTGCCGACCGAGCATCACAGCAATTTCCCCTTTCTGATGGAAATGCTCTTTACGGTCGGGCTGCTCTACGACGGGTACGCGCTCGCCAACCTGTTCCACTGGACGACGGGCGCGCTGACGGTTCTGGCTCTCCTCGCCTACTGCCGCCGGACGCTCGACGGGCGCGCGGGGTGGCTGGCGGCGCTGCTGTTCGCGACGACGCCGCTGGCTTTGTGGGAAGCCGGGGTCGCCTACAACGATCTTGGCATGGGCCTGTACACGACCCTGGCCGCTTTCGCCGCCCTGTCCGCTGTTAATTTGCGTCGCGCCGCATCCAAATTCGAGGCGCGCCGCCCCCTATCGGGAACCGGCGTTGAAATTTCAACGCCGGTTCCCGAACGTGCGCCCGTCCCTCCGCCGGAAGAAAAATCCCTTTCGATGGAATGGGAAAAAGCGGAACCGACGCGCGAGCGGGCGGCGATAGAGTGGGCGATGCTGGCGGGCGTGACGATGGGCTTTGCGCTGGGCGTCAAGTATCTGGCCCTGCTGCCGTTCGCGTTTGTCGGTCTGGCGCTGCTCGTGCAACGCGCGTCGTGGCGAACCTGCGCGGCGTATGGCGGGCTGGCATTGGCGCTCGCCGCCCCCTGGTACGTTAAAAATCTCCTCCTAACCAGCAACCCGGTCTATCCTTATGCTTACAATGTCTTTCCCAACAGCCGCTATTGGAGCGCGGATCGGGCGGCGATTTACCAGACCGAGCAGAGCGGTTTCGGTTACGCGCACGCGCCAAAAAAGCCCTCGGAAGCGCTTCGTAATCTTATCGAAATACCCTGGCGTCTCGTTTCACGCCCGGCCCTGTTCATGAACCGGGGGAATGTCACGTTCAGCGAACAGATCGGCGGATTATACGCCGGGCTGCTGCTGGCCCTGGCGTTCCTGCGTCCGGTTCCGCGTGTGGTTCGCAGCCTGGTCGGACTGTCGTTGGCGCAAGGGACGGCGTGGTTTTTTGTGGCGCAGGTGGGCCGCTATCTCGTGGCGACGCTGCCCCTTCTGGCGGTCGCGGGCGGCTATGCAGCCTGTCTGCTTTCGGGGTGGTCGGAACCCGGCTCTAGTACGTCAGAGTCATTGCCGAACCGACGGACTGGAACCTGGATCGGCGCGGCAATAGTGATGTTGGCGCTGGGCGGACAGACGATCTTGACGCTGTGGAGCGTGATCGCCCTGCCGACCGGGGGGCGGGACGCCAACGAAGCGTATCAGCGCGGTTTGATGCCTGCCTCGCTTTCGCTGAGTGAAGCGCTCGCCAACGCCGCAAGCGCGCAGGCGCGCGAAACCGGCTTGAACCGCCATCTCGATATTTACGCCGCACAGGAATGGATCAATCGGAACGCGCCGTCCGGGGCGGGCGTCCTGCTGTTGGAAGAGACGCGCGGGTTTTATCTGGATCGGCCTTATTTGTGGGGCAACCGCGAGCATTCCAGCTACATCCCTTACGCGCTATTGGCCGACGGCGCGGCGCTGACCGCCTGGCTGCGCGGGCAGGGGATCGGGTACGCGCTCATCAACTTGAAATTTTCCCCGCAGATGGGCGTTGACCCGGAACTCTCCTCGCTGGCGATGGGCGATGACGCGAGCGAGGCGCAGGTCATGACGCGGTGGTACGCGGAAACGCCGTACCCTGCCGGGTCGTGGCGCGGATTGCTGGCGCAGGCGATTCGGGGCGGATGGACGCCGGTTTTTGCGCGGAACGGGGTCGTCGTCCTGCAAATCGGAAGCCCCTCCGGGCAGGCTGAAGTTCCCAACCAGGTTGAGAAACGCGCCCGCATCGGAATGTCGGCGCGAGGAATTCGCCCGTGAGCCGCGCCCTTCGCCGCAAAGAACGCTTGAGCGATCCCGGCCCGCCGCTTTCGCCTCTGCCGCCGCCTACGCAAGCCCCGAAAGGTTTGTGGCGCTACGCGCTTCCGCTCCTGCTTCTGTTATACGTCGGGCTGGCGGGCGCGCATCTGACGCTGGCTCCGACCGGGCAGACGGGTTACCAGAACGCCCCGGACGAGGCCGCGCATGTCGCCTACGTTCGGGCGGTCGCGCACGGGCGTTTGCCAACGCGGGCGAGCGCGCAAAACGACCCGCAGGGGTACGAGTGGCATCAGCCGCCCCTGTATTACGGCCTTGCCGCGCCGCTGCTTTCGTTCGGGCCGCGCGCCGTGCGGCTGGCTTCGATTTTGTGCGGACTGGCGGGGCTGGGACTGATTTACCGCGCCGGGCGGCTGCTGTTTCCCGACAATCCGCAAACCGCGCTGCTGGCGACGGGCATCGCCGCCCTGACTCCGGCGCACGTCGCGATTACCTCGACGGTCAATAACGACGCCCTGCTCGAAGTCTGCTGCAGCTTCGCCCTGCTGACGCTGTTCGCTTCGCTGCGCGGCGGCTTCACGACCGCGCGGGCGGGATGGCTGGGCCTGGCTCTGGGCGCGGCGATCCTGACCAAAGCGACGGGAGTGTTGCTGCTGCCGTTTATTCTAATCGCGCTCGTTCTTCTGCGGCGCGGCGGAGAACCGCTGCCTAATCTGCTGCGCGGATTGGGGTGGACGCTCACGGTCGCGTTCGCTTTGTGCGGCTGGTGGCTGGCGCGCAATTTCCATTTGTACGGCGAGCCGCTGCCCCTCCAGGCGTTTCGCGCGAGCTTCGGCGGCACGGTGCAGGCGGCAGACGTGGCGAGCGGGCGCGTTCCCGGCCTTGATGTGGGCGGGTGGGGCGGTTACTACGCGCTTGCGGCGCTGTGGACGTTCCAGAGTTTCTGGGCGGTCTATGGAACGCCTCGCTCCGCGCTCATCGGGGCGCCGCGCTTTCTGCCCGCGCAGTTTTACGGCCTGCTGGCGGCGTTCGTTGCGGCGGGATTGGCCGGGCTGACCCGCCTGCATTTTCGGCGCAAGACGGACTTCACTGAAGCGCAGCGCACGGCAATTACCTTGCTCTTCGGCTGGCTGGCCCTGATCGGCGTTGCCTTCGTCCTTTTCCTGCGGCAGTATTTCCAAACGCAGGGCCGGTATCTTTACCCCGCGATGCTGCCGATTTGCCTGCTGCTGGCGCTCGGCTGGCAGGCCGTGATCCCGCCGCGCTACGCAAGCCTGGCGAACGGCCTCTTACTGGCCCTGCTGTTCACGCTGTCGCTGGCCTTCTTGAATTATGTCGCGCCCTGATCGGCGGCCTAAATCCTCCGCTCCGCGGAGAAGCAACGCGCCTAACCCCCCGGCCCCCCACCCCCCCCGGGGAGGGGGCCGGGGGGGTTGGGGTCCGCCCCACAAAGGGGCCGGGGGTGTGGGGGGAGTGTTGTTTTTCCAAACAATGA
>JBBRNU010000521.1:0-3705 GCA_038230115.1 Chthonomonadales bacterium
CGACGCGGCCCAGGCCGCCTCGCTCATTCCAGCGGAGGAGACCTACACGTTCCTGCCGCATGCCATGAACGTCGTGGACGCGGTGCTCGCGAGCGACCACGTGCTGCTGTTCGGCGGCACGGGCGTGGGCAAGACGAGCCTCGTGCTCCAGATCGCGGCACGGATCGGCCAGCCAGTCCTGCGCGTCAATTTCAATGGTCAGGTCAGTGTCAGCGATCTCGTGGGATGCGTGGGCCTGACCAAGGAAGGAACGATCTGGAACGACGGCGCGCTCTCGCGGGCGATGCGCAACGGCTACTGGCTCGTCCTTGACGAAATTGATTTCGGCGCGCCGGACATCCTGAGCATCCTCTACCCCGTCCTCGAAGGCAGCCCGAAACTCTGTTTGAAAGAACATGACGGCGAGGTGATCCACGCGCATCCCCGCTTCCGCGTGTTCGCCACTGGCAACTCCATCGGCGGCGACGACTCCCAGTACTGCGGCACCCAGCGCCTGAACGCCGCGCTGCTCAACCGATTCACGGGCCACGGCCAGGCCATCAAGGTCGAGGCCATGCAGCCCAAGCAGGAGCGTGAGGTTCTGCTGTCCAGGCTGCCGATGCTCTCGAACACCCTCGCCAAGCGGGCGTGCGAGTTCGCGTCCCGCCTGCGCGCCGGCGATACCCAGAACCCCGCGCTGCTGCCGACGTTCTCGACGCGCGAACTGGTGAATTTCTGCGCCAAGATGCTGCTGTATCGTGACCCGCTGAAGGCCGCAGGCTCGACGTTCCTCGCCGTGGTCCAGGACAAGAACGTCCGCCAGCCGCTGGAGGCGACGATCGGCCTGATATTCGGGAAAAAGCGCGTGGGCCTGTCGCGTTCGGGCAGCGGGAAGCGCGCCCCCGAGGCGCGCCGCAAGCCGGTCGGCAAACCGACCAAGGCTCCGGCGGCGGGTCACGGGGCGGCCACGGGTCGCGTGGCGTCAGAGGTCACCGATCCCGCCGAGGTCGCGGCGATCAAGGCGGCGTACAAGGGCAATGGCGGAACGATGTCGTATAAGCAGATCGAGGCGGACCCGAAGTTCAATTTGCGCGGGGCCAATGGAAACACGGCCTATCGCATAGTAAACAGAGTCCTCAAGTAACGAAATCGCCGGCAACCAACGACGGATCGGGTATTAAAGAGCGCCATTCATGCTAACTGGGAAATTCTGGATAACGCCGTCGGCGGTCGTCGATGTGTCCGCGTCAGAGCACGCCCTTTACGCCAAGAACGTCATGCTGGGCCTGCTGGGAACGCCCACCGAGATCAAGCTGGACAAGACGTTGTTCGATCCGCTGCCGAAGAAGATCGTTTTGGCCGCCCGCAAGCGAGGTGTGGAGGCTGCCGTTGTCGAGCATCTGGCCTCTGGGATCGATGCCAGGATATACGTGATCGAGCATTGGGGCTGGATCCGGACCCGCGGCAACGCGTTTTATCTGTTGAAACTTGACGCCAAGGCCCTGGGACTGATCCGCGGCGCCACGGCTTTCTGGGATCGACAGTCGGCGCTCGGGGCCGACGACAGCGTCGATGTCCATGAGTTGGGCGCTGGCCGCAGCGAGTCGCGCCTGATCGCAGATTTATTGGGGAAGCGTGCCGCTCACCGATTCCTCGAACGCAGAATCTAAAATCAAAGATCGCTGATCCGACCGACGGGCTATTCGTCCGCGTCAGAACCATGCAGGTCGTCCTTCACCGGCTTCGGTCGCTGGATTCGGGCTTCCAGCGCCTCGGCGATGCGGTCCAGCATGTCCACATCCCACTCCTTGGCCCCGTTGTGGCCGTCGGCTTCCAGGTACAAAATGTCGTGGATCTCGCGCAGCACCTGCGTCGCGCTCGGCTTCTTGCTCTTCGCCATGGGTTGCCCCTCCAGAGTGATGCGGGGGCTCGCCAAACCGACGACAACTTCCCAGTTCCACACTACCTTCGCCAGCGCGCGCGAAAGGGCTGACTTCGCGATTCAGTTGCCGCTGGCCAGTCATTGCCCACCAATCGGAGTCGTCCGCCCAATGGCCATGGACTAAATACTGGACATTAACCAGGACGTCACCATCAGGCAGTTCCCGAACATGCGTGATATGTCGCCGAAGCATTGTACGTATGCTTGTGGAGAGCGCGACGGTAGAGCCGACGCTCCAAGTACCCCGCAAATTTTCAATTTGACCGTCCTGGATTGATCGAGTTAGCATGTTGAAACTCACGAGCCGAAAAAAATGCAACGAATGTCAGCGCCGGTGTGAAACTGTATTAAACCAGCCGTTTTGAAAATGTAGAAGAATGCTGGCATCGGCATTGCTCTACACCGCTCCAGTCAACCGATTCTTAGAAGAACAACCATCAAAGGCGAAGAAGATATTTAATTTTTAAGGTCGTTCGAAGAAGATGCAATTCGGACGCCAAGCATTTTCAAACCGGCTGATTTCCTACACGTTCGGATCGGCGCTGACAACGAACGTTTTTTGTTTCATTGCTGTGGATTTTGTTAGCGCTGAGCGCCGCTGGGCTCGCTTTATACGGCGGCATAGTCTGTTCTGATGTCCTTCCTGGCTATCGGGGATGGTGGGTCTTTCCTTTAACTTGTGGCGCAGTCCTCATGGCCAGCATTAGCGGACTGGTTTTGAGTTTTCGTGACGGATCACCGTCGCCGCCCAAGCCGAAAGTATTTCTCAGCGATTTGCTAGTGCTTTCATTTGGGCTGGGGCTTTATCTTGCCGCGATGCAAACAATCGATACGGACTATTTCTCTGCGTATGGCGTTTGTTTCGGCATGGCGGCCGTTTTGGCAAGCATCGTTGCGCTTCTCAATGCTTCACGAAATGGCTTTGATGGCGGGCCAGGCAGGATCTTGTACGCAGCCGGCTTCATATTTCGGTTACTGGGGGCAGGGGTCATTGCCATATGTCTCATATTTTCTGCCTTCGTAATTTTGAACAGTTCAACTTTGCAAGGTTTACGGTTTCTAAAAGACCGGCGAGACCTTGAATTTAATGCAATCTTTGGAATTCTCGCGCTTACCTTAGGTTTCCTTATTGGCCTTGCGGCGAAACGCGCCTTCGAACCACCATACAAAAGTAATGAGGCGCCTGAAAGAACCCTTCCTCATTCAAAGTACTAAAATTGGATGACCATGTAAAAATCTATTCATAATCAGCAGCCAAGCGCAAAAAACCCCAATTTAAGCATTCAACAGGGCCCGACGGCGACAGGAACAACGGCGAGTTCGGGCTTGAGGCTGGTGCTTGTGAAAGGCAGGCGGCGCGTTTGGCAGGAGTTCGCTGCAAACAGTGCTTTTAAAACACCTACTTAGAGGAACGCATTGGTCATGCAGGGAATGAAATTAGGCCATGTGCCGTTGGAACGGGCCATATCCAAGCTTGGAATTGCATCGCGGTCGCGAGCGCGAGTGTTCATCCTTGCAGGCAAAGTTCAGGTCAACGGCGTGATGCAGACAGATCCGCAATTTCCCGTTGTTCCGGAGACGGCGAATATAGAGATCGACGGACATTCTGCGTTGAAAGCCGCGACGCGCACGTTTCTGCTGCACAAGCCTCGAGGCGTGATCACGACGAACTCAGATGAAAAAAATCGGCCCACGGTTTTTTCTTTGATTCACGAAGGCGAGATTCACCTGGTTGCGGTTGGCCGCCTGGACTGGGCGAGTTCCGGACTGTTGCTGCTCACCAA
>JBBRNU010000522.1:0-3704 GCA_038230115.1 Chthonomonadales bacterium
TCCTTCGCCTGATATTCGTGTATCTTCATAATGCAGGGAACTCCTCATTCGTATCTTCTCTTGTCTTCTCGTGGGCGGCAGGCCGCAGCGTCACGTCCTACATTAAGCGCGGTCTTCCCATTCGCGCAGACAGGGCCGATTTCCTGCTGTCTTCGCCGCCCGGTAAGGAAGCAATTCACCTAACCCCCGGCCCCCTCCCAATCGCCGACGCGCTCCCCATTCCCCACCGGGGAAGGGGGAGATTGAACCTTGAGTTTGAGGATTGCGTGCAAGATTGGCAAGTTTGTAACGCTTTGTTTGCGCCCGGTGGCTCGTATCCATTATCGGGAAGAAACACGCAATTCCTGTTCAGTCACCCCCTTCCCCGGTGGGGAATGGGGAGCGCGTCGGCGATTGGGAGGGGGCCGGGGGGTTAGGTAAACTCCGCCAACGAGAGGCCGGTGGGTTCGGTGAATTCGCTTTCGGCAAGGAGCCGGGGGTTAGGCGACCTTTCCTTCGCCTGCAACTTTCGCCCGGCCCGCGCTGTCACAACGGTCAGGAAGACAGGGAATTCTTTCAGGAGGGGCGGTGGATACTCGTTCCGCGATGCGGGCGTTATTAGCGCTTGACTTTGCGTATAGTTCTATGGTATTCTAGCGTTTCGTGTCTTACGTATTAGGAGGGTTCTCCATTGAAGGAAATTCAGCACTCCACCAAGAAAACGTCCCACATCACGGACATCCCCAACCTCGTTGAATTGCAGCTCGATTCGTATCAATGGTTTCTTCAGGAAGGCTTGCAGGAACTCTTCGACAGTTTCTCGCCCATTTATGATTTCACCGGCCAAACCTCGATTTCCCTGACCGATTTCACCCTCGGCGAACCGAAGTACTCCATCGAAGACTGCCGCGACCGCGACATGACCTTCGAGTCGCCGATTAAAGCCAAAGTGCTGCTCCGACAGGCCAGCAAAGAAGAAATTGAAAGCGAAGTCTATCTCGGCGACCTGCCCCTGATGACCGATAAAGGCACGTTCATCATCAACGGGGCCGAGCGCGTCGTCGTCAGTCAGCTCGCCCGCTCGCCCGGCGTTTATTTCAAAGACAGTCTGGCCTTCTCCGGGCAGGTGCTGTATTATGCCACCATCATCCCGCAGGAAGGCGCGTGGGTGGACGTGGAAACCGACGCCGACAGCCAGGTTACGGTTCGCATCGGGCAGACCAAGAAGTTCCCGATTACGACCCTCCTGCGCGCCCTGAACGCTTTCCCGCAGGCGCTGCCGCCGGTCGAAATGCCGATTCGCAATATTCTAGACCGCTTCTGGATTTACAAGAGCGTGGACATCACCGACGAAAACGGCAAATTGCAGCGCGTCGAGGTCCAGAAAGACTTTTTCCTCGCCCTGCGCCTGTTCGAACCCGTCGTGGATAAGAAAACCGGCGAAGTCATCGCCGAGCAGGACGCACTCGCGACCGAAGCGTTCCTGACCGACCTGGCCGCGAAAGTCGGCGAGCAGACCGTGATCCGGCTGTACACGCGCACCGACTCGACCGAGGACATCCTGAACCTGTTCTCCACCCGAAGCGTGCTGACCGAGCCGACGGCGGAGCAATTGCTGCGCCGCCGCCCGGTCGAGGACGTCGTGGATGACAAGGGAAAAGTTCTCGTCCGGTCGTATCAACTGATTTCCGATAAGACGACCGCCAACGCCGTCGCCAAAGCCCTGGCGAAAATGGAGGGCGGCAGCAGTCTCGACGTTCTCGAAGTTAACCGGTACGTCGAGTCCACCATCGAAAATGACGCCACGACCGATGCGGCGTCGGCGCTGCTGGACATTTATAAGAAAATCCGGCCCGGCGACCCGGCTACGCCCGAATCGGCCCGCAACCTGCTCCAGAGCATCTTCTACGACGCCCGCCGCTATGACATGGCGAAGGTCGGACGCTACAAGATGAATAAGAAGCTGGGTGTGACGATGCCGCTCGCGGCGCGCACGCTGACGAAAGAAGACCTCGTCAGCATCCTGAAATACGTCATCAATCTGGACGCGGGCGAGGGCAAAGACGCCGAAGGCAAAGCCCTCAATCAGGTCTCGACCGACGACATTGACCACCTGGAGAACAAGCGCATCCGCAGCGTAGGCGAACTGCTCGCCTCGCAGCTGCGGATGGGCTTCCTTCGCATGGAAAAAGTCGCCAAAGAGCGTATGACCAGCCAGGACAACGACAACATCATCCCGCAGGTGATCCTGTCGGTCAAGCCGATTTCGGCCAGCATCAAGTCGTTCTTCGGCTCGTCGCAGCTGTCGCAGTTCATGGATCAAACCAACCCGCTCGCCGAATTGACCGCCAAGCGGCGTCTGTCGGCGTTGGGGCCGGGCGGTTTGTCCCGGCAGTCGGCGAAACTCGAAGTGCGCGACGTTCACCACAGCCACTACGGGCGCATCTGCCCCATCGAAACGCCGGAAGGCCCGAATATCGGACTCATCGGCTCGATGGCCGTTCACGCGCGGATTGACGACTACGGCTTCCTGGAAACGCCCTATCGCAAGGTGTTCAAAGGCGTGGTAAGCGACGAAATCGAGTGGATGACTGCCGATATTGACCACAAATATTACATTGCGCCCGCCAACCTCAAAATTGACGAGCATGGCAACTTCGCCGACGCCGAGGTGCAGGTGCGCTACGAGGACGGCTACCCGGTCGTGAAGCCGGTGCGCGTTCAGTACATGGACGTCGCGCCGGTGCAGTTGATCTCGATTGCGACCGCCTGCATTCCGTTCATCGAAAACGACGAGGCCACCCGCGCGCTCATGGGCGCGAACATGCAGCGGCAGGCCGTGCCGACCCTGCGCCCGGACGCCCCGCTTGTCAAGACCGGCATGGAGCGCCGCTCCGCGGTCGACTCCGGCGCGGTCATCGTGGCCCGGCGCAGCGGCGTCGTGACGCGCGTGACCGCCGAGCAAGTGGACGTGCAGACGCCCGAAGGCCGGATCGACTCGTACCGGCTCATCAATATGCTGCGCTCCAATAACTCGACCTGCATCACGCAGCGGCCCATCGTCAACAAAGGCCAGCGGGTTCGGCAGGGACAAGTGCTGACGGACGGCCCCTGCACCGATATGGGCGAGCTTGCGCTCGGCCAGAACGTTCTCGTGGCGTTCATGCCCTGGGGCGGCTACAACTACGAAGACGCGATTCTGCTGTCGCAGCGCCTGGTGAAAGACGACATCTTCACCTCGATTCACATCGAAGAGTTCGACAAGGAAGCCCGCGACACCAAGCTCGGCCCGGAAGAAATCACGCGCGACATTCCCAACGTCGGCGAGGACATGCTGAAAGACCTCGATGAGGATGGCATCATTCGCGTCGGGGCGGAAGTGCGCCCGGAAGACATTCTCGTCGGCGAGGTGGCTCCGAAGGGGCAGGGCGAACTGACGGCGGAAGAGCGCCTGATCATCGCCATCTTCGGTAAAAAAGCCGAGGAGACCCGCGACGTTTCGCTGCGCGTGCCGCACGGTAACGGCGGGCGCGTCGTGGACGTAAAGGTATTCAGCCGCTTCAAGTATCAGGGGTCGCGCGACAAGAAGATTTACAACTTCTGCAAGCGCCCCGACCCGAACCAGAAGGACATGGAAGACGGCGAACTGCTCCGCCTGCCCGCCGACGAGTTGAACGCGGGCATCAATATGCTCGTGCGCGTCTATATCGCCCAAAAGCGCAAGA
>JBBRNU010000523.1:0-3703 GCA_038230115.1 Chthonomonadales bacterium
ATGCAGACCTCGAACACGTCGAACCTGATTTTCAACATCCCGTTCCTGATCGCCTATTTGTCGCAGACCATGACGCTTCAGCCCGGCGACATTATCTCGACCGGGACGCCGGGGGGCGTGGGCGTGTTCCGCAAGCCGCCGGTTTTTCTGAAGGCGGGCGACACGGTTTCGGTGACCATCGCCGGTCTCGGCACGCTGACCAATTCCGTCGCGGCATAGGGAAAGGCAAAAGGCCTGACGTTGAAGACCCCCGGCGGGAACGCCGGGGGTCTTTTGCGAAGCGTTCTTGTAGGTCTTGATCGCTAATTCAGACAGCGACACGGTACCACGCAATCGGACGTCTCCGGCCCCGAAGTCTGAATCACTGGCGCATTATCCATCTTCCCAAACCGCCAAACACTTCTTATCCTGCCAATATTGTTCCAGCGTCATCTTCGGGTCGCCAATTACGCGAACCGACAAAGGACTGAGACGAACGCTGATTGGATGAGAAGCCTGTCCCTCCCACGAACCTATGTCTACGACTTCGCGTCCCTGCAAAGCCAGACCATTCCGTTGCAAATAATCGGTTATGGCAGGAACCTGGAGGTCTACGCCGGTTGTCGCTTGGGCGTGAGGATTGCGTAATACCTTCGCCAGATTTATCAGTTCTTCCACATCCGAGGGATGCTGCCGAAAATGTTCCTCATAACTGCGGTAATAGATGCTTTCAAGGGCTTCTTCCTGGCTGATGAAATTGCCGTCCACCACGTAACCGACTTCCCAGCCGCCCTCGCCGTACTTGGCGTTCCATTCTCGCTGCCGTCTGGTTCTCTGCTTTAGCGGCCCGGCTCTCCCTATGCGCCGTTCAACGACTTTCCAAGCCATGTTTTGCAACCTTCCAAAAAGTGCGAGACGTGTGCTTTCACCCGACAATGCATCAGGTCAAGAACTATGCCCTATCTAAGCTTCTGGCATGGTCTTTGAAATTAATATTTCTCGTTTTTCCAACCTCCTTAGCTTAGCGACTGGCTGTAGTACGACGCCCCGTATCCCGCGAGACCATGCTTCCGCTGGAATAAAGCTGCCGCCGATCACGCGCCACTCGTCTCCAAAAGTTTGAGACTTCAGGATTATTTCGTCAGGTACATCGCTGCCGATAACCAGGCGAACGCTAACCATTACACAAGATCGGCTGCTCAACACGAAAGCGTCTTGTACTTCAACGGTCAAAGGTTCGGCTAGTTCTTTCGCTGACGGATTCAATAGTCTGGAGTTTCCTTGCTCTGTTCCACTTTTGGCAGCCTGTTTTCGCTGCCGCTCGGTAAGAACCTGGGGCGCTCGCTATGCCTCTTCGGAAAAGACCCGATAGCCGCGCGCCATCAGGCCCTGCTGGTTCGCTTTTCGGGCTGCCGCCGCCTGCTTTTCGTTGGCGGCGCGGTTTTCGGCGGTCGAGGCGCTGACCGTCGTGTAATCGTCCGGGCGGCGGTAGCGATGAATGAAGACCGGGCGCGGCTGGTCGGAATGGTTCTCCTGCGAGCCGTGAACCGTTCGGTAGTGGAAAAAGATCGCGTCGCCCGCCTTGCCGACAATGGGCAGGGCGCGTTCCCAGGGCCACTCGTCCTCGTCCAGCCCCAGATGCGAAAAGGTGTCCACGTGGCGCAGGGTTCCCGCTTTGTGCGTGCCGGGAATAACGTAGAGCGCGCCGTTCTGCAAATCCGTGTCCACGACATAGCTGAGAATCGCGACCGGCCCCTCGAACCGATGCTCGAAATAAGCCGAGTCCTGATGCAGGTGCTTGGGATGCCCGCCGACCGGCTCTTTGTAGACGCACTGCCCGTAGTCGAACAACTCGATATTCGGGCCGAGAATCGCTTCCACCAAATCCAGGGCGCGTTTGTCAAGGGCGCTTTGCAGGAAGGCCGCGCTCGAACGGTAGCTGAACGGCAGCAGCATGATCTGCTTGTCGCGCACGAAACCGGGGGGCGCGGGCAGAAAGAGCGCGCCGTCGGGCGTCTTCCAGCCTTCGGTAATTTTTTCCGCCCGATCCAGCAGGGACAGCGCGGTTGCGGCAGCGGCGGCGATGTCGCGCCGCACGTCGGCGAGATACGGCTGCATCAGACCGCGCACGACCAGGCAGCCGTGCTGTTGGTACAGGGCGGCGGCGCGCGTAACGTCCAAGTCGTTGGCGAAAACCTCGATGTCCTGGACGGTAACGGTTGATTCGGTTGTCTGCGTCGTCATCGCTTCAATCTCCTTTGATTTGGATTTCAAAACCGGTGTGCGGGGCTTCGCGGGGCGTCTTTGCGGTGCGCCCTTCCGACTCCGTTAGGAAAGCGCCACCTCGCGCCCGGTGCGCGCCGATTCGTAGGCGGCCAGAATGACGCGCACGTTTTCGCGTCCGTCACGGGGCGTCGAGCGCAGGGCGGCGCCGTTCTGCACGACATCGAGGAAATGCCCGATTTCGCGCGTGAACGTTTCCCGCCAGCCGCTGTCGGTCAGGATGGTTTCGGGCGGCTGGCCCTGCGGAAAGAGCATCAGGGCGCGCTGCCCCCCGAAAGCGTCCAGGCTCAAGCAGCCTTCCGTACCGAAAACGGTCAGCCCGGACGATGCGCCCCGCCCGCGCGAGGCGTGGCAGGCGAACATCTGACCCAGATGCCCTTCGGCGTAGCGAAAATTCAGCACGCCGGTATCTTCCGACTCGGCCCCCAGCTCCGGGCGAAACCGCGCCGTCATCGCATGAACGGCGACGATTTCGCCGCCCAGATGCCGCATCACGTCCACAAAATGGATTGCCCCGTCCATCAAATGCCCGCCGCCCGACTCGGCGGGCCGCGTTCGCCAGTCCTTGTTCAATTCCTGCGACTGCCAGTGGGCATACGTCGCCTGCAGGCCGACAATCGTTCCAACGCGCCCGGCTTGCAGCAATTCCGCCGCGCGCTCGGCGACTTCCGAGGTTCGCATGTTCTCGCCGTGCATGAGGACGACGCTATTTTCAAGGGCCGACGCCGCCATCGCGTCGCAGTCGGCGAGCGTCAGAGCAAGCGGCTTCTCGCACAGGATATGCTTACCGGCGTTTGCCGCCTGAAGGGTCAGGTCGCGATGCAGGTGATGCGGCAGGCACAAGTCAACGGCCTCGATTTCCGGGTCGGCCAGGAGCGCGGCGTAATCCGTGACGGCCCGCGCCGCCATTTCCGGCCCGGCCATTTCCGCAGCCGCCTGCGCCCGACTCAAATCCGTGTCGCAGCAGGCGGCCAGCCGCGCCCGATCCGCGTGTTTGCGGAATGCTTCGATGTGCGCCCCGCTGATGATGCCGCACCCGACCAGCGCCACGTTCAAACGTTTCATGGGCTTGTTTTCGTTCCTTTTCTCCGCCGAATTCTTGATTGACGCCGCGTTCGGAAGGCCGCGCTTCCGCACATCGAAAACGGCGTTTCCGCGTTTTGGACGCGCTGCGTTTGCGCTGGAAAGGCCGTGCGTTTGCGTTCCGAACGTTGCGCCCGCGCTCTCGCGTCCTAATTTCATAAGACAGGGGCGAAAATCCTTTGAAAAATATTTTTTCGCGGGCAGGAGTCTGATTTTTACAAAGAGAACTTCGACTCGCGCCCGCAAAACGCCGATAATTCCTTTTTCGGCAAACGCCGATAATTTCGTCGGCAGGCAGTCCGCGCTTTACCGCCTCGCAACACAACCCGACGCTCGCTTTCACTTCCGACAACTTCGG
>JBBRNU010000524.1:0-3701 GCA_038230115.1 Chthonomonadales bacterium
CGCCATCGCGCCGCCAATCGTCGGATCGGACGGCGGATATTTCGACTGCCCGGTGACGTAAGGCAGTTCGTCGCGATGTACGTAAATCGGGACGTTCCAGCGTTCGGCCAGAATGCGCGCCGTGCCGCAATGGTCGAAATGGCCGTGCGTCAGCACAATCGCCTGCGGTCGCGCCCCAACGCCATAGCGCGTTTCCGCCGCCGACACGATCCGCTCGGCGCAGCCGGGCAAGCCCGTATCTACCAGCGTCCACGCGCCGCCCGGCTCGCCCACAAAATACACGTTGACAAAAACGAGCGTCATGCCGCCCACAAGCGAGCTGATCTGGTACATACGGTGATCTCCGTTCGACTTCGCGGTTTTTGGGAGGAAACCCGATCCGGCCAGCGTTTGCCGGGCCTATAAAAGACCCGTCTTGGAGGCTGCGCCAACCGTCCTCACGGACGGGAAACGTAGGACGGGTAAACGTTTTTCCTTGCTCACTGACGCAGCGATGTTCTGGCGTGTTCGTCTTTGCGTCTTCTCTGTGCCTCAGTGTCTCTGTGGTTCAAACCCGAACGCAGCCACCCGACGCAACAACACCCTGGCGCGAGCGTCTTTGCGTCCGTGAGGACGCCCAGCGAAGCGCGCGCAGCCTCCGTGCCGGGGCTTTTATAGCCCCGCACAAAGCCCCGGTTAACGTTATCCCCGCCCTTCCCATATCGCGTTCAGCGCGGCGCGGGCGCGGTCTGCGGCGCGGGCGCATTTTTTCGCAGGTAGTCTAGCAGCTGCGCGCGGTCGGCTTCCGTCAGACGCGGCGTCGCGCGCTTCAGCATCTCGCCGAACGCGACGATTTCATCCGGCTCGCCGGGGTATCCGATATTGGCTTGTTTCGGCATCACGTTGGAGTCGGCGAGTTTTTTGCCTTTTTCGTCCAGAAGGACGTAGAACGGCAGGCCCGACTTTTCGCCGCCCCACGCCTTCAGGAGCGACGCGCCACCCGGATTTTCAAATTGGGACCGCTTTTCGGGCGTGTGTTCCTCCACGTCCAGCCGAACGATCTCATAGTTCGCCTCGATGATTTTGCGGTTTTCCGGCTGGCTCATCATGGCCTCCAGCCGCTTGCACCAGCCGCACCACGAGGCGTGAAAGAGGACAAAAACGCGCTTGTGGCTGGTCTTGGCGCTGCGGACGGCGGACGTGACGAGCGGCGGCGCGGGAAAAGGCGCGTCCACGCGCGTTCCCTGCGCCGGAACCGGCCCGGCGTACAAAGCCAGCGCGCCGAGTAAGAAAACAAAAGAAGCCGGGGTTCGCTTGCGAGACATGAGAGAATTTCCTTTCGGGCGGTCACTCCATGACCGCGCCTAAAACGCCGTTGACTCAGATCGCCCCCGAGGGTGGTTTGCGCGTCAAACGAGCATTCACGCCCGTAAATCAGGCTTGTAGGCGACAGGAGCAAGTCAGGTTATCGTTACTCTACGACCGCGCCGAACTTACGGACGCGCTTCTGATATTCCAGCACGGCGTCTACCAGGGCCGCGCGGTCGAAGTCGGGCCAGCAGGTCGGCGTGACGTAGATTTCGCTGTAGGCGGTTTCCCATAACAGAAAATTCGACAGGCGCTGCTCGCCCGCCGTGCGAATCAGCAGGTCGGGGTCGGGAACGTCGGGCGCGTACAGGTGCGCGGCGATGTCGGCTTCGTCAATCGCGTCGGGCGCGATTTCGCCGCGCCGCGCTTTTTCCGCAATCGCGCGCACGGCGTCCACGACTTCGGCCCGCCCGCCATAATTCAGGGCGAGAGTGAAGGTCAGGCGCGTATAGGCCTGCGTGACCCGCATCGCCGATTCCAGTTCCGCGCGCAAAACCGTCGGCAGGTCGTCGAGCCGCCCGATGACGCGCAGGCGCATCCGTTTTTCGATGATCTCGTCCAGACAGTCGCGCAGCCAATAAAGGATCAAGTCCATCAGGCCGTTGACTTCGGTTTCAGGGCGCCGCCAGTTTTCCGACGAGAAGCCGTACACGGTCAGATAGCGGATGCCCAGTTCGTCCGCCGCCGTCGCGACCGCTTTCAGCGCGCGGCCGCCCTCGTTATGCCCGAACAGGCGGTCTTGATTGCGCGCCCGCGCCCAGCGCCCGTTGCCATCCATGATTATGGCGATGTGTCGGGGCAGGCGGGTCGGATCAATTTCCGCCTCACGGGGATTGGTAGGTTCCTGCGACATGGCGGGCCTGCTAAACTTCCAGCATTTCGGCCTCTTTGGCCTTGTCCAGTTGGTCAATCTCGACGCTGTACTTTTCGACGAGTTTCTGCACCTGTTCCGCCGCGCGCTTCTCCTCGTTTTCGGAGATCGGGTTTTCTTTGGCCTTCTTTTGCGTCTGGAGCCGCTTAATGGCGTCCTGCCGGTGGTTGCGAACCGCCACGCGCCCCGCCTCGGCCTTTTGATGCACCTGCTTGATCATGTCCTTGCGCCGGTCTTCGGTGAGGGGCGGGATGTTCAGGCGAATGCTGCTGCCGTCGTTGTTGGGCATCAGGTTGACGTCGGATTTCAGGATGCCTTTTTCGATGTGGGCGAGGGCGTTGCGGTCGAAGGGCGTGATCAGCAGCTGGCGCGGTTCCGGCACGCTGACGGCGGCGACCTGATTGATCGGCAGGGTCTGCCCGTACAGTTCCACTTTGACGTGTTCGAGGATCGCAGGGCTGGCGCGTCCGGTGCGAATGAGGGTGAACTCGTGGCGCGTGGCCTCGACGCTCTTCTTCATTTTGTCTTCGGTCTCTTTAAGCAGTTCCGGTATCATGGCGACTTCCTTCATCAAGGGCTGTTTTAAAAATTCTTGACTGCGCCGACGGTCAACTTTCGGCGTTTCTCATTTTGAGTTCCGCCAGTCGGAGCAAACAGCGGTCGAGACTGCGCGACTTTTCCCGCGCGCTTTCGATATTCCACTGATTCCGCGCAAAGCGTATCATCTCTGACGTATAGAGCGGCCCCTCTTGCGCCGTTGAACCCTGTAAGGGAACCAGCGCCTCGCGAACCGTTCGCTTCTTCGACCGACGCGCAAGGGCGATGAGTTCCCGTTTCGGGTCGGCGATTTTCTCCGGGTCGGCAGGAACAAAACTGACGGGGATCGTAAGAAAGGCGGCGATGCCTGCGTAATCGGCAAGCAGCCAGCTTTCTATCTCGCGCACCACGACCCGCAGCAACATATCGGTTTTGCGCTCAGGCAGCCAGTTCGCGCACACTTCGCCCGGACAGGTAAAACCGGTATCCATCAAATCCACCAGCGTCAGGAAGGGCATAACGCTTGCCGAGGCGTTGTATTGCGCGACGTGGTTCCGAATGTACGTCCAGCCGCGCTTGCCCAGGCAGTTGGTCTTGGTATGCCCGGTGGCAAGCAGCAGGCAGTCGGCGACTGCTTCGTCGAGCAATCCTTCCACAACGACAATGAGGGCCGTCATTTGCCGAAGACGAGCGCCAGCTGCGAAATACCGGCGGGACCTGATTGGGCGAGGATAACTTCGGCAGCGGACATTCCCGACTCCAGCAGCTGACGCTCTGCGGGATTGAGCGACCTCAGTAGCGTTCCCTCGCCGGTCGGTTCCAGCCGGATGACTTCTTCGCCGCCCACGCCTTTGTCGGAAAGCATTTCCTCGGAATGGGTGCTGATGACGACTTGACGCTTGATTTTTCTTTCGCGATTGATGCGGGCGATCACCTGCGGAAGATA
>JBBRNU010000525.1:0-3692 GCA_038230115.1 Chthonomonadales bacterium
AAAACGATCAAGTGATTACGGGCCGTTCGCCGCCATTGGAGCAATCGGGGGCATGGGCGAGGGCTGTTGTTGCTGAAAGGCGGCGCAAAGTTGACCGCTTGTCCGGCGGGCGCTTAGGAACCGGCTTGACGCTGCGCTTGCCTGCGGGCTATAATACCGAACGCGGGGTAATTGAGGAAATGGGGCGGCAGGAAAGGCGGGGCCAGTGACGGAGCGGGAGCGCGGGGCGGGAACGACATTCGACCTGATCGTGCGCGGCGGCGTAGTGTTCGACGGCGCGGGCGGGGCGGGCGTGCGCGCCGACGTGGGCGTGGCGGATGACCGAATCGCCCGCGTTGGCGACCTGAGTCTGGCGACGGCGGGGCAAACGCTGGACGCGACCGGCCTGCGCGTCGCCCCCGGTTTTATAGATATTCACACCCACTCCGATGTTTCCGCCACCTACGCCCCCGACCAATCCAGCGCGCTTTCGATGGGCGTCACGACGCAGGTCACGGGCAACTGCGGGCTGGCGCTGGGGTTCGCGACCGGGGACAAAGTGTTCGCGTTCGAGAAGCGCTGGCTGGCTCCGCACGGGGCGCGGATCACGTGGGACTCGTTCGCCGCGCATCTGGAAAAAATCGAGACGATGGGCATCGCCACCAACTTCGTTCCGCTCGCCGGACATGGCACGCTGCGAAAGCGCGTTCTGGGCGTCGAGGAACGGCGGGCCGACGCGAGCGATCTGGCGGCGATGCGGCGCGAACTGGAAACGGCGTTCGCGGCGGGCGCGTGGGGCTTTTCGTCGGGGCTGGAATACACGCCCTCTTCGTATGCCGACGAGGACGAATTGGCGGAACTCTGCCGGGTGGCGGCGGCCTGGGGCGGGTTCTACGCCACGCATCTGCGGAACGAGGGCGATACGCTCGTCGAGGCGGTGCAGGAGGCCTTAAACGTCGCCACGCGCGCCAGACTGCCGCTGCAGCTCTCGCACCACAAGGCCGAGGGCCGCGCGAACTGGGGCAAGGTCGCGACGACGCTGGGCATGGTCACGACGGCGCGGGCGAACGGTCTGGACGTGCAGCTGGATCAGTACCCCTACACGGCGTTCATGACCGCCTTGAGCGTGCAATTACTGCCGCGCTGGGCGCAAAGCGGCAGCATTGAGGAAATAACCGCCCGTTTGCTCGATCCCGCGCAGCGCGCCGGCATCCGCGCCGAAATCCTCCGCGACCATCCCGATTGGGACGACGCCGCGATGGAAACCTCGCCCTGGCGCCACATTCAAATCGGCGTCTGTCGGGGGCGACCGGAAGCGCAGGGCGTTACCCTGGCGCGACTTGCGCGCGAGGCCGGGCAATGCCCGCTCGACTACGCCCTCGATCTGCTGACCGAAACCGGCGGCTTCGTCAGCGCGGTCAACTTTGCGATTGGCGAGGCCGACATCGCCGACATCATGCGCTATCCCTGGACGATGATCGGGTCGGACGGGGTTGGCACGCATCCGAGCGGCTCCACAAGCGAAGACAAAATCCACCCGCGCGCCTACGGAACCTTTCCGCGCGTGCTGGGCCATTACGCCCGCGATTTGGGCATACTGACCGAGGCGCAGGCCCTTCACAAAATGACGGGCCTGCCCGCCGCGCGTCTGGGGTTGGCCGACCGGGGCCGCATCGCGCCCGGCTGCTATGCCGACCTGACGCTGTACGATGCCGCCACGATTGGCGACCGCGCGACTTTCGACGACCCGCACCGCTACGCGCAGGGCGTTCATACGGTCGTGGTAAATGGGCGCGTCGCGTATCGGCAGGACGCCCCGACCGAAGCGCGGGCAGGCCGCATTCTGCGCCGCGCGCCATAAGGGGCTTTTTCTTGCTCGAATTCGGCGCACGGGACGAAACCTGTTTCGACGCACGGGTTTCCTGTCCGTCCACCTCGATTGTGAGACAACTTCAAAGGAACGAACCGATGATTGACCGCTACGCAACGCCGGAAATGCGCGCTTTGTGGAGTCCGCAGCATAAAACGCAGCGCTGGCTCGACGTGGAAATCGCCGTTTGCGACGGCCTGGAGCATTTCGGGAAAATCCCGGCAGGGACGACGGCCAAAATCCGGGCGGGCGCGACCTTCGACCTGGCCCGCATCGCCGAACTGGAACGCGAAACTCGGCACGACGTGATGGCTTTTGTCAAAAACGTGGCCGAGAATCTGGGCGAAGAGGGCCGGTTCGTGCATTATGGCGTCACGTCTTATGACATCGTGGATACGGCCCTGTCCCTCCTGCTGCGGGATGCGACGGACGCCATCATTTCGCGGTGCGAGAGCCTGAACGCCGTCATTCGCAAGCGGGCGGGTGAGTTTCGCGATACCGTCATGATCGGGCGCACGCATGGCATTCACGCCGAGCCGATCACGTTTGGGTTCAAACTGGCGACCTGGCTGGACGAGATGAACCACAACGTCGAGCGGCTGCGGCAGGCGCGGGCCATGATCGGCGTGGGCAAAATCTCCGGCGCGGTCGGCACGCACGCCAACATCAGTCCGGACATCGAGCGTTATGTCTGCAACAGTCTGGGATTGGACGTGGCCCCGATCTCGACGCAGATTATCGCCCGCGACCGTCACGCGCAGCTGATGGCGACGCTGGCGATTCTGGCGGGCAGTCTGGAACGCTTCTCGACCGAGATTCGCAATCTGGCGCGCACGGAGATTCGCGAGGTGCAGGAGTATTTCGCCGAGGGACAGAAGGGGTCGTCGGCGATGCCGCACAAGCGCAACCCCTGGAACTGCGAGACGATTACGGGCCTGGCGCGGGTCGTGCGCGGCAACCTGATCCCGATGCTGGAAAGCATGGCGACGTGGCACGAGCGCGACCTGACCAACAGCAGCGTGGAGCGCGTGGTTCTGCCGGACACGACGACGCTTGCCGACTGGATGCTGGCGAAATTTACCGATATTCTGGACACGCTGATCGTGTACCCGGAGAACATGAAGAGGAACTTGGAGCAGATGGGCGGGCTGGTCAGTTCCGAGCAGGTCATGCTGGCCCTGATTGCGACCGGCTTGTCCCGCGAAGAGGCGTACACAGTCGCGCAGCGCAACGCGGCCAAAGCGTGGGCGGGCGAGGATTTCCGCCGCGCTATCGAGTCCGACCCGACGGTTCGCGAGCGCCTGTCCGGGCAGGATTTGACCCATGCCTTCGACGTGGAGTACCACCTCAAAAACCTCGCCTACACCTTCGAGACGCTCGGCATCTGACCGCGCAACCGCAAAGCGCTAGCGCGGGCCGGGAGTTGAAAACACCCGGCAACAAAGTGCAGGCGTCCTACGGACGCGAGCCTCAGCCTTTTTCAACCGACAATTCCCCTAACCCACCGGGGAAGGGGAATTGTCGGTTGAAAAAGGCTAACTACAGGGCTTAAACTTCTACTCGCCCCGTTCCTCAGCCGCTCGCCGCCGCGTCTTTCGCGATCTCCCGCATTCCCGCGTATTCCAGCCACAGGTCGGCCATGCTTTCCCATTTCTGTTCGGCGTGGCGGACATGCTGCAAGCGGTAGAAAATGGCGTAGCGAACGTGCGGCCCGATGTTTTGCGCGGCGGCGTGGGCGAGCGCGTAATGCGCCAGAATGAGGTCGCCCGCCGACCCCTGAATCTGAACCGGGTCAGGCATTATAGTGGGCGGCATTCCGTTCAGCAGCGATTGGGGCGTGTGT
>JBBRNU010000526.1:0-3692 GCA_038230115.1 Chthonomonadales bacterium
AACCCGCCAGATTTTCCAGCGCCGATTTTACGGCGCGAAAGATTAGGGGCGCGGGGGCGACAACGGACGGAGAACGGGAATGAATCCCCGTTCTCCGCCGCAGAAAAAAGGCCTGCATCAACACAATGGGAGCGTTATGGGAGTGAACGGGACAATCGGGGCGCTGCTAATCGGAAGCTACCTGCTGGGGTCGCTGCCGATTGGCCTGTGGATCGCGAAAAAAGTCAAGGGCGTGGACATTCGCACGCTGGGCAGCGGCAACATCGGCTCGACCAACGTCGGGCGCGTGTGCGGGCCGGTGGCGGGAACCGTCGTCTTCACGCTCGACATTTTCAAGGGGTTGCTGCCGCCGCTTCTCGGCGCGCGACTGCATCCTGACGGCGTTGCGCTCGCTTCCGGCTGGCTCGTCTTGGCCGCCCTGCTCGCCATCATCGGGCATAACTATTCCGTCTGGCTCGGCTTCCAGGGCGGTAAGGGAATCGCCACGAGCGCGGGCGCGCTCTTCGGCATCGCCCCGCCGGTCGGGTTGTCCGTACTGGGCGTGTTTCTCTTTGAACTTGCGACCATTGGCTACGTATCGCTCGGCTCGATCCTGGCCGCCCTATCGCTGCCCTTTTTCATGGCCTATTACTATACGGGCGACCGATATCGACTCGCCTTCGCGCTCGCGGCCAGCCTCATGGCCGTGTACAAGCACCGCGCGAACGTCCAGCGACTGCGGGCGGGAACGGAACCGAAAGTGCATTGGCCCGGCGGCGGCAAGAACGACAATCCCGTCGAATCCTCCTCGACCGCCCCGCTTGCGCCGACCGAAGCCGTCGTCGGTCGAACTGCCGATTCAACCGCGCCCGCCGAGGATGCTGTACAGGGCGTTGTTCCTCACCGCGACAGCGACCGCCGCGCCGCCGACAATGAAAACGTTGAAAACAACAAAAACGACGAAACCGTGAAAGACCCCGCCCCCCATGTCCGCCGCTGAGTCCGCTTACGTTGACAGCCTGTGGGAAGAGTACGCGCAAATCAGCATCGCCGATGTCGTGGTAGACATTGACGCGCCCGATTTGCAGCCCTCCTATTCCTACCGCGTTCCCGAAGCGCTTCAGAATTCGCTTGCCGTGGGCGCGTGCGTTCACATCCCCTTCGCCGGACGCGAAACGCTCGGCTACGTTATCGCGCGGCGGAGGCTGGACGCGAGCGACCCGCTTTGCGCCAAACTCAAGCCGATTATCGCGCGCGTCGAGGGCGCAATTTCCATCAACGACGAGCAGCTGCAAACGGTGCGCTGGATGAGCGACCGCTACGTGTGCGACCTGCTGTCGGCGATCCGGTGCGTGGCCCCGGCGACGCTGGGCGCGCGGGTCGCTACGGTCGTCCGATTGAGCGACTCCGACCTGCGCGGGCGCGATGTCGGCGACTCGATGCCCCAGGCGCACGTCGTGGAAACGCTGCGCGCCCTGAATGGCGAAGCGGAACTCGACGCCCTGCGCCAGGCCGCCAACCTGCCCGGTTTCGCCAGCGCCTACGCCGCCCTCCTGAGGAAGAACCTGCTGGTCGAAACGCGCACGATTGCCCGCGCCAAAACGGTCGGCAAAACCATCAAAGGGTACACGCTGGGCGCAGCGGGCGAGGTGATGGGCGGGGCTGGCGTGGGGCGGCGCAGCCCGCAGCAGCAGCGGCTTTTGAACGAACTCATTGCGCGGGCGCGCAGCGGCGACGGGCCGATGCCCGCCGACGAGCTGCTGCACGCGGCGCAGGCGTCTTCGGCGTCCCTGCGCGGGTTGGCCGAAAAGGGACTGGCGCTGGCGCAGGAAATGACGGTTCGCCGCGCCCCGATTATCGCAAGCGGCAAGCGCACGACGGCCCCCGCGCTCACGCTGGGACAGGCCGCCGCCGCTCGCCAACTGCGCGCCTGCATTGACGGCGGCAAAATGGAAACCGTCCTGCTCTTTGGCGTTACGGCGAGCGGCAAAACCGAGGTGTATCTCGACGCCATCGCGTATACACTCGCGAAGGGGCGCAGCGCCATCGTTCTCGTGCCGGAAATCGCGCTCACGACGCAGGTGGTGGACGTTTTTGTCGGGCGGTTCGGCGAGCTGGTGGCCGTGCTGCATTCGAAACTTTCCGAGGGCGAGCGGCACGACGAGTGGCGGCGGATGCAGGAGGGCAAGGCGCGCATCGTGGTCGGGGCGCGCTCCGCCATCTTCGCCCCGGTCGAAAACGTCGGATTGATCGTCGTAGACGAGGAACATGAGGCGTCGTACAAGCAGGACAACGCGCCGCGCTACAACGCCAAAGAGCTGGCCCGCGAGCGCGCCCGGCTGAGTCAGGCCACGCTCATTCTGGGCAGCGCTACGCCCTCCCTTGAAACGTACTTTGCCAGCGAAGCGGGCGAGATTCAGCGCATCGAGATGCCCGACCGCATTGACAACCGACCCCTGCCCAAAGTCGAGATTGTGGACTTGCGGGACGAGTTCAAGCAGCGCCGCGCTTTGTTTTCGCAGCGGCTCACGGACGCCATCGGCGCGCGGCTGGCCCGCAAGCAGCAAACGATTTTGTTCCTGAACCGGCGCGGGTATGCCCAATTCGTGCTGTGCCGGGACTGCGGCTTTGTGGCCCGCTGCCCCAACTGCGCCGTGTCGCTCGCCTTCCACGCTTACGACCGCTCGCTGAAGTGCCACCATTGCGACTTCACGGGCAGCGCGCCGCAAATCTGCCCGGACTGCGGCGGGGCCAAAGTGCGCGCGTTCGGCATCGGCACGGAGAAGGTCGAGGAGGAAGTCCTGGCGATTTATCCTTCGGCGCGCGTGGCCCGTATGGATCGCGACACGACCGCCCGCAAGGGCGCGCACACGCGCATTGTGCGCGATTTTCGCGAGGGCGAAGCCGATATTCTCATCGGCACGCAGATGGTGGCGAAGGGACTGGACTTTCCCAACGTCACGCTCGTCGGCGTCATCAGCGCGGATACGTCTATCAACATGCCCGACTTTCGCGCCGGAGAGCGCACGTTCCAGCTCCTGACGCAGGTGGCGGGCCGGGCCGGACGCGGCAAAACGCCGGGCGAGGTCGTGATCCAGACGTTCAGCCCCGACCACTATGCGATTCAGGCCGCCGTGCAGCAGAACTATCGGGCCTTTTACGAGCAGGAACTGGTTTTCCGGCAGGAATTGAAATACCCGCCCTATTCGCGCTTCGCCAATCTCATCAGCGCCGACGAGAAGGAGCCGAAGGCCGAAGCGCGGGCCGGAGCGCTCGCGGCAGCGCTGGAACGGGTCGCGCCCGCGAACGTAGAGATTATTGGCCCGGCTCCCGCGCCGCTCGCCCGCCTGAAAAATCAGTTTCGCTTTCACGTCGCCCTGCGCGCGCCCGCCGACGCGCCGCTCGCCGACATCGTGCGCGCCGCGCTCGCCCTGCTCGCCTCTGCCGACCGTCTGGGCCTGAGCATTGACCTCGACCCCCTCAGCATGGCTTGATTTTGAAAAGCGTTAGCTGGGGGTTGCCGGGCCTATAAAAGACCCGGCACGGAGGCTTCGCGCGCTTCGCTGGCCGTCCTCGCGGACGGGACAGGCAGAACGGTCAAGCGTTTCTTCACCTTTGAGGGGGCAGCAACGTTTTGGCGCAAGGCTCTCGGCATTCTCTCTGCGCCTCTGTGTCTCGGTGGTTCAAACCCTGACGCAGCAAATTAGGGGCGT
>JBBRNU010000527.1:0-3682 GCA_038230115.1 Chthonomonadales bacterium
AGAAGCCTTTCGCAACGATGCGGAGGGCTTTTTTGTTGTTCGGCTGCTTCGGTCTTCGCGACGGTTTGCCATGCCAAGCGTTCAGGGGATCAGGCGGCGAAGCGCGTCCAGGCGGGCGGTTAGTTCGGCGGTATAAGGGGCGAGCTGCGTGACATGGCCGATTTTGCGGTTCGGGCGGGGCGCTTTGTCGTAAAGGTGAAGATGGGCGTCGGGAAGGGCGAGAACGGCGGCGCTGTCGGGCAGGTCGCCGATGAGGTTGAGCATGGCGGCGGGCTGACGGCTTTGGGCGGAACCGAGCGGCAGGCCCGCAATCGCGCGCAGATGGTTCTCGAATTGGCTGGTTTCCGCCGCCTCGATAGTCCAATGCCCGGAGTTATGGACGCGCGGGGCGATTTCATTGGCGATGAGCCGGTCGCCCTGCTGAAAAAACTCGATGGCGAGCAGGCCGACGTAATCGAGTTCAGCAAGCAGGCGGGCGGCGTGGGTTTCGGCCTGCGCTTGCAGGGCGGGCGTCAGGTTGGGGGCGGGGGCGAGCGTGAGGCGGAGAATGCCCTCCCGATGGCGGTTTTCCACGAGGGGATAGTATTGCGTTTCTCCGTCTCGACCGCGCACGGCGAGCAGAGAAAGTTCACGGTCGAAGGCGACGAACTGTTCCAGAATGAGCGGCTGGTTCTGGCTTTTGAGCGCGTCCCACGCGGGCGCGCAATCGTCGGGGCGGCGAAGTACGAATTGTCCTTTGCCGTCGTAGCCCAGGCGTCGGGTTTTGAGGACGGCAGGCAGGCCGATTTGCGCGACAGCGGCGTCGAGGTCTGAACGCGCGCTGACGGGCGCGAAGGCGGGCGTGGCGATGCCGAGCGCCTGAAGCGTGGTTTTTTCCACGAGCCGATCCTGCGCCACTTCGAGGGCTTTCACGGGCGGAAAAATGGGCGCGAATTTTTCAAGATGGCGAACGGTCGCGACCGGGACGTTTTCAAACTCGTAGGTAATCAGGTCAAGGCCGTCGGCGAAGCGGCCCAGGGACGTCAAATCATCATAGGAAGCGACGGTTTGCGGGCCGAGACGGGCGGCGGGCGATTCGGGAGCGGGGTCGAAGAAGCGGAAGCGGAAGCCCAGCGGCAGCCCGGCGAGGGCGAGCATCCGGCCCAGTTGTCCGGCTCCGAGAATGCCGATAACGGCGGGTGTGGCGGGTTCGGTGTTGGACATGGGGGTTCATCGGCCCTCGCTCCCCGCCCGCATTTTGCGCTGCCTGAACTTGGAACCGCGAAGCGAGGGGCAGGCCGGGAAGCGTTTTGAAAATGGACGGTTCAGACGGTTTCGGTCGGGTCGGGATGATCGAGAACGGCCTGCGTCTGGTTCTGGCGATAGGCGGCAAGGGCCGCGCGGATGGACGGGTATTTGTTGGCGAGAATGGCCCCCGCGAGCAGGGCGGCGTTGATGGCCCCGGCGCGACCGATGGCGAGGGTGGCGACGGGAATGCCGGCCGGCATCTGGACAATGGAAAGCAGCGAGTCGAGGCCGTGCAGAGCTTTCGATTCGACGGGAACGCCCAGCACCGGCAGGGCGGTTTTGGCCGCCGCCATGCCGGGCAGGTGCGCCGCGCCCCCCGCTCCCGCAATCAGGACTTCCAGCCCGCGCGCTTCGGCGTTTGCGGCGTACTCGAAGAGCAGGTCGGGGGTGCGATGGGCCGAAACGACGCGGGTCTCGTAAGGGATCGCAAGCGCGTCGAGGGTCTGAGCGGCGTGGGTCATCGTCTCCCAATCGGAGCGCGAACCCATGATCAGACCGACGAGCGGCGCATCAGCGGCAGGCGTGTTCATGGCAGGCGTTTCGGCGCGACCGGGCGATTTTCCTGCCCGAACTTCTTGTCAGTGTCGCATTTTGATTTCAAGCCTTTCGGCGCTACCGGGCAAAGAAGCGCAAAAATTTAACTTAACCTTAACAATAGCGGGCAGGGCAACGCCAATCTTTGACGAATTTAGCAGTGTCAAGTTTCTCTTTCGTTTGCACCCGCATTTGTCTGAACAGAAAGGGGCAAATTACCGGCGTTAAAAAATTGGTAAATTTTTAGAAAAGCCTTGACAACTTCCCCCCCCCCCGTGTAATACTCAGGGCGACTCTAAATTTCGTTTGCGTCCGCCTTTGTCGAACGGAGCGGACAGAAAGGCTTGGCTATGTCCCGCAATCGGTATCGCCTGCTCCTCATCGCGCCGCTGCTGTTGCTGGCAGCCGTCGCGGCCCCGCGCCTCCTCGCCCGCTTCAGGCCGCTTCGCCCGCACGCCGTTTCCTGCGCGCCCTGCCACTACTCTGATTGCCCCCTGACTTCGGACGAAATTAGTTTGGGGATTAAGACAAAACAAGCGTGGTACTGCCTGGATTACGACCATACCCCGCCTGGACACTGCTCCTCGGTGACAGTGCACGTATTTAGCATCATCAACGTTTACACTGGCGCAAAGCGCACCTGCACCAAGACCAATTGTCAGGGAACGCCAGACAACTCACGCCCTTGCTTTGCCCCAACACTTTTGAGCGGCGGAGACTTCGGCAACTACTCGGTCAGCGGAAGCGGAGCAAGTTCGCCCGGTTCCGATACGTGCAAAGGAGACCCAACCCAATGAACGCAGCAAACGCTGGGAAGGGAACGAACGCCAGGAACCGAACCAAACGTTTTGCGCTCCCTCTCGCCATTGCCCTGCTCGCCGCTATCCTCATGGGTTGGAACCTGCGTCGAAGTCAGGGCCAGATGCCGACCGGAGCGGTGCAGGCGGGCGAAGTTCCCCTCAAAGGCTTTGAAGCCAAAACGCTCGACGCCACGAAAGCCGGCGACCCCGACGCGGCGATGCGGCAGCTGCATGAATTGATGGACGCTATGCGCGCCAACAACTGGAACCCAATCAAAGTCCCTCGGTCGCTACTGACCCTAGCCGACGCCCGGTTCGCTGAAGACCCGGCTGACCGCGGCGCAGCGCACATCGTGTTTCCCTCTCTGCCCGATGTGCCAGAATGTGTGCCGGAATACGAACCGATTGCGTTTTACACCAACATCTACGCCCGTTACAACCGGTCTTACTACAAAGGCGACCGGTCGCAGTCGCACCCGACCGGTTACGTCATTGTGGGCTGGAAAGACGGGCGTATCGAAAAGGTTCCCATTATGCAGGTACGCACCTTCGTTAGTCGCAATTCTGACGTGACTGACTGCTTTCCTGGGATGCCAGAGTACGCAACTGCTAAACCCAATGTCATGGTGAGCGACGCCGCTAAGTGAGTTGCGCCTGAAGAACCATAGCCCTTGCGCTGACTGAGTAGCTGCCGAAGTCAACTACTCGGTCAGCGGAAGCGGAGCAAGTTCGCCCGGTTCCGATACGTGCAAAGGAGGAACGACCGAATGAATGCAGCCAACGCTGGGAAGGAAACGAACGCCAGGAACCGAACCAAACGTTTTGCGCTCCCTCTCGCCATGGCCTTGCTTGCGATTGCGCTCGTGGGCTGGAACCGGTATCGAAACCGGGTTCCCGCCGGAGCGGTGCGCGAAGGCGAAGTTCCGATAGGCCGCCTGGCAGCCGATGTCCCCGACGCCACGAAAGCGGGCGATCCCGACGCGGCGATGCGGCAGTTGCAGCAACTGATGGACGCCCTGCGCGCCAACAACTGGGACCCGATGCACGTTCCCGCGTCGCTG
>JBBRNU010000528.1:0-3659 GCA_038230115.1 Chthonomonadales bacterium
ATGGCGGCACAACCTGGACAACGAGCGCGCTGTACCTCCGGGGGCTTGGCCTCATTCGGCGGCGTAATGTCGCTACCAGTGCTGATGAGTATCATCACTTCGACTTGACCGGAACCGTGCAGGTCATCACCGACGGCAGTGGCGCGGTCAAACTCAGCGAACTCTACGACAGTTTCGGCGTTCGTCGCTACACCGTATCAGGCAGCGCCATCAGTCAATGGCGGTGGCAAAACCGGTATCTGGCAGAAGAGGGAATGCTGGCTGATTGCTGGGTTGATCCTGTTCGCGGTAACAACATCAACCCGAATTGCCAATGTAACAACGCCATCAATTTGTTTGGCAGTCCGTCTAAGTCTCCCCGGTTGACTCTTAAGCGGAAGTGTACGCCTGACGAGAGAGCGGAATGTGGACGCTGGTGTCGTGAGCGTGGCTGCAAAGGTTGCGGCGTTTGCGAGCAAGACCCTCAGTATTACTCTTGCAGAGGGTGTTCATCAAATATCGGACATCCGATCGGTATTTAACGGCTAATCGTGATGTCTCGTTGTTTCTTGCTTGGAAAAATAGACGTTTCGCTTATTTTCCAAGCAAGAACGCCTCGCCTTTTGAAGGGAATCTTATGAACCATTTCCTTTACGCTTTCCAAAGCGTGTCGTTCGTCGCAAAAGACTTGCGGGCCAGCCTTGATGATCGCGGCGAACCCTGCGCTCCGTTGCTGCCCGGACAAACCTTCTTCGTACAAGCCCAGCGTCCAGGACGTCTTCGTATTCAGGACATCACCACAAACGAAGACCTGGCGGGCAGTCCTTCCATCGGAACCAGTCCCTATGGCTTGTTCGTCTCGGACGGCGAAACTCAACTCGAACTCCGCAAAACCGATAACACGTTTCGGCAAAGTCCGGCGGCGTCCACGCTCGACGCGCTTACAAGTAAAAGCGGGCTGGTCGAAGTCCTATCGCCGGACGCGCTTTTCGCCGACGAAATGCCCAGCGCTTTCCAACCGGCAGGCGACGCCACGCTCGACAACGTTCCCGTCTCTTGGTTCACGCGCCCCCACGACTACTATGGCGTCGCGTCGGAGCAGAAAGTTTATCTGGACAAGCAGACCGGTTTGCCGCTGCGAATATCGGTCTTTTCAAGCCAGAGCGAAAACGCGCAACCGGCGGTGGAAATCCAGCGAACGAATTTCTCGTCCTGGACGCTCAACCCGGCCATCCCCGACACGGCCTTTCTGACAACGCCCCCTGCCGACGCACCGCCAGAAAGCGATCCTCGGCCCGAACCTGTGTCAGGTCTGAAACCCGGTATGTTTCTCGCCCCGCTATTCGCCGAAGACCTTCAAAGCGACAAACTGGAGATTACGCGCTCGGACGGCAAAGTGGTTTTGCTCGATTTCTGGGCCATGTGGTGCGCGCCCAGCCGTCACGAGATTTTCCGCGTGAAAGCGCTTTACGACGCCTATCACGCGCAAGGCTTCGAGGTCATCGGCATTTCGCTCGACCCGGAAGAGGAGCGTGCCGAGTTGGTAGACTATCTGCGGCGCAACGATTTGCGCTGGCCCCAGATTCACGACGGTCAGGAATTTGACAGCCCGATAGCCCGCGAATATCAGATTGCCGCCATTCCTTTTAATCTGCTGCTGGGTCGCGATGGTGCGCTTGCGGCGATCAACGTGGAGGGCGACGAACTTGAAACGTCGGTTCGCCGCGCGCTGGCAGCCACATCGGGGTAGGGTGCGGAGCTGAAATCACAAGCGGCTACACGCGCCTGCTGGACTACGACGAGGAACAGCGGCTCATTCGCATTCGGCGCGACTATGGCAGTGGCAACGTGCAGACGGCTTACGAGTACGGCTACGGCTTCGACGGCAAGCGACGCTGGCGCAAGGACTACACGCAAAGCCCGACGCTCTGGACGTGGTATCCCTGCGGCGTCGGCTGCGAAGCGGGCGACCTCGTGGAGCAGACCTCAATCAATGGCGGCACAACCTGGACAACGAGCGCGCTGTACCTCCGGGGGCTTGGCCTCATTCGGCGGCGTAATGTCGCTACCAGCGCCGACGAGTACCACCACTTCGACCTTCGCGACACGGTTCAACTGATTACCGACAGCAACGGCACGGTCAAACTCAGCGAACTCTACGACCGTTTTAATGTGCGTCGTTACGCTGTGTCAGGCGGCGCGTTCAGTCAGTGGCGATGGCAAAACCGATACCTCGGCGAAGAAGGAATGGTCGCCAACTGCTGGATCGCCATTGATCGCGATTTGGCCTTGCAAAGGAATTGCCGAAAAAAGAACGATCCGTGCGCTCCTTGCCGTAATCTTAAAGGTATGAGGCGGCATAAGTGTCTGATAGCCTGCGGGGGAATTCCGGCTGATGATCCCGAAGACGAAGTAATCTCAAGGGATTGCGCTAGGAAGGCGCATATGTCCTGCTCTGGCCTTATCGGACAAGGCGGAAGCGCGTATTGGTATTGCTTCGTAGCGCTTTACGGCTTCTGCATTTACTATGAGTCTGAAAACCCTTAGCGCCGTTCATTCTGAACAAGGCGCGTGGTCTTTATTGCCCTACTCGGTAGGAGTTGCGTGGTGGAGAGCAAGCCAGGGTCACTCCAGCTCTGTGATGAAATTACGCTACGTAACTCCTATCCAAAAGGAAACCCAAATGGATAACAAGCAGGATGAGCAAAGTTTACCCTCCGCTGACATCACGCATTTAGTCCGGCTTTTCGCCTCCGGCAAGTGTGAGAGGGCGCAAATGGAGTTGGAACAGCGTCTCCAGAACACTGATCAACTTTCTGAAGCCGACATTCTCATGCTCAATCACCTGAAAGAGGTATGGACGAAGGCGACGCAACAAAATTTCGAGCCGCCCGCATACTATTCTCAGGAAGACGTGCAGGCAATGCTTGCAAAATGCAGAGTGGCGATAGGAGCCGGTGACGCTGTTCAAGGAATGCGCTATGCCTGGATGTGTTTCCAGTATTGCGCTTCTGGTACTATAGCCTATCAGTTGGCGCTTTGCCAACTGGTTGATTGCGCTGCATTGTTTGGCGACATGAAATTCGCCCAAGCCGCCGCCGAATTGTATCTGAGCCATTTCGAACTGGTTTACAGCGCCGCCGCCTACCCTTTCACTCCTGTTGGCGTCCATGAACCCTCCAACATCCAATTATGGCAGCCCGATAAGCCAATGCCTTCGTTCGCCTATCCTGTTCAAGCCGCAATACGGGGTGTGGCGAACAATTCTTCTTCCTGTTGGACGCGGATTTTGGAGAGGTTCTTATATACGCTCGATGTCTCCAAAAAACTTCATAGAGACGCTTTGGAGGCGCTGAAAAACTGTTATATACGCACCGGTAGTCAGGAAGACGCAGACCGTCTGCTGAGAGATTTCCCCGACGAATGACCGCTGCTTTCGTTCACCGCAAAATAGACGCAAGGGACTTTTGCGTATTGGTCAGGGAGCCGGTCAGTGAAAGATTTTGACGGACAGGTATGCGGGAGCAATGGCGCAACGCTCGCCTCGTATTCCGGTCGGGGGCGGCTACACGCGCCTGCTGGACTACGACGAGGAACAGCGGCTCATTCGCATTCGGCGCGACTATGGCAGTGGCAACGTGCAGACGGCTTACGAGTACGGCTACGGCTTCGACGGCAAG
>JBBRNU010000529.1:0-3659 GCA_038230115.1 Chthonomonadales bacterium
ATTTCTGCGCGCCAGGCTTTCATTTTTCTGACGTTTGGTTTCGCCCGGCCTGCCATTTCTCGTAGATGTCGGCGATCACGTCGTCAATGGGCGCGCGGTGCGTTTCGATGTCGAGAACGCGGGTCTGGCGGGCGCAGACGTCGAGCAGGTCGGGCAGGCCGATCTGGGCGGCGTCGAAGTAGAATTCGTGACGGCTGTCCTCGGATTTCACCCATTCCGCGCCCGGCAGAAGGGGCGCGGTCACGTCTGTCGTTTCCAAAATCAAGCGGCGGCGGTCGCCGAACTCGCGGCGCAGGCGGGCGAAATCGCCGTCGAAGGCCAGACGGCCCCGGTCAATCATCACGATGCGCCCGGCCAGCTGCTCCAGCTCGGTCATGTCGTGGCTGGTCAGCATGACGGTAACCTGCCGTTCGCGGTTCAGGTCGGCGATGAACCCCAAGATATTGCGCTTGGCAAGCACGTCCAGGCCCAGCGTCGGCTCATCCAGGAACAGAATTTCCGGCTCGTGCAGCAGGGCCAGTCCCAGATCGGCGCGCATTCGCTGCCCCAGGCTCAGTTCGCGCGCGATCGTGTGAAAAAACTCCCCCAGCCCCAGCAATTCTTTGACGAACCCGGCCATGCGCGTGTACCGCTCGCGCGGGATGTCCCAGACGACGCGCTTCCACTCGAAACTTGCGGCGACGGGATGGTCGTTCCACAGCTCGGTGCGCTGCCCGAAAACGACGCCGATACGTCCGACGTAGCGCACGCGGTCACGGATCGGGTCCATGCCCAGGACGCGCACCGTGCCGCAGTCCGGGGCGAGCATTCCCGACAGCATTTTCACCGTCGTGCTTTTGCCCGCGCCGTTCGCGCCCGCATACGCCACGATTTCGCCGCGCCGGATTTGCAGGTTCAGGGCGCGCAGGGCCGGAATCTCCTTGATGACCGGGCGGATCAGGCTCCGCGCGATGTCGCCCAGTTTTTCCGAGCGCTGCCGCTGTCGAAACGTCTTGCTGACGCCCCGGATGTCCACCACCCGCTCGCCCGCCTGATTGTTTTCCGCGTTTTCTTCCGTAGGGTTCTCAACTGCGGTGTCCGAAGTTGGAGTACCGCTGCGACCCGATGCGCCCATAATACGTCAATCCTTTCCGAAAAACCAGCGTCGCGGCCAGCCCGAACAGGAGGGCCGCGCCGGGCGTTATCCACACGCTGAAGGGATTTGTCGAAATGCCGAGCAGGGCGCGGGCCGGAAACCAGGCCATGAACCCGACCGGCAGCGCGCTCATCAGGCCGCCGAGCAGGGGCGCGCTCAGGCCGTCGAGCGGAAACGTCTTGAGTTCCTGCATCAGGCTGACCGTCGAACTGTTGATTTCTTCCGCCGCGCGCGGCGACCAGAACGCCAGACTGCCCCACAAAAATTGAAACGCCAGCATGATCGCCCCGGATGCGCCCAGGTTGAGGGTGAACCGGGCGAGCCAGGCCGGGGAAACCATCGGGGGCAGATGCGCGACGGCCCACCAGGTCAGCCCGACGCCGGGCAGGGTGACGAGCAGGCCGAACGCGGGGCTGAACCCTTCGGTCAGCAGGCTCAACCAGAGCGGCTGCGGCTGAATCAGGGTGTGGTCGAGCTGCCCGCGCCCGACGCGCCGACTGATGAACAGGACGTTATAGTTGAAGAAAACGCTCATCAGCCCGCCGACAACCGAGGCGTAACCCAGCATAAACATAACCTGATATTTCGTCCAGACGCCGATGCCGTCGAACCGCTCGGCCAGCAGCAGCAGCCCGATGACCGACCCCAGTTCGATAACCAGGTCAGACAATCCCCATGCGACGAAGAGTCTGGCGTCGCGCGTCATCAGCATGAAGTCGAGCCGGGCGTACATTCCCCACAGTTGAAACAAGCGCCGGAGCAGGGCGAGGGGCGTTCGGGCGACCGGCGGGCCGACGTTCGGAGAGATCAGTTCGGTTTGCGACGCTTTGTTACCCGCCATACGCCACCATTTTTTCCCGCCCGACGCGCCACAGCCAGGTCGCGACGGGCCATAAAATCACGCTCCAACCCAATTGCAGCGCGAGCAGACGCCAGGCCGGGCCGGTTCCAGTCGCGATGCGGAGGGGAGCCGAGGCTTGCGCGGCGAACGGCAGCCAGCCGAAAATGACGCCCAGGTTCCAGGGCAGGAGGGCAAGCGGCAGCAAAGCGCCCGTCAGCAGCCCGCTCAAGGCCGCCCGCACGCTGTTCAACGTGTGGGGATGCATTCCCGTTACGACGGCGACGCCCGCGAAAATGTATTCGATTGCCAGCCCGACCGAAACCGCCAGCCCCAAACTGACGACGAACAAACCGAGCGCGCCGGGGCCGGCAGCAAAAGGATGGACGCCGAACCGGGGCGCGGCCAGGAGCAGGGGCAGGGAAAACGCGCACAGCCCGAACCCGACCGGCCCGAACATCTCCGCCGCGAACTGCCCGAACAGCCCGAAGGGGCGCGTCAGGCGCGTGGCGATGGTTCCATCCCAAAAGGCGGATTCGAGCCATGTTCGGCAGGCCAGCAGTTCGGCGAACGCTTCGCCCAGAATGGTATAGGTCAGGACGGACGCCAGGGTCATGCCGGACACGACGCCGCGCCCGCCCAAAATCGTCCGCCAGACCGACAGCAGGAGGGCGACGCGCAGCAGCCGGAGCGCGTAATTGAGCAGGAACAGGCGGCTGTCCCCGATGAACCCGGTCGCGGCCAGCAGCGCGGTTTTATGCAATTGACGGAGAAGAAGCATCAAAAAGCCTTAAAAACCTCTGCGCTTCGGAAGCGAATTCACCTCACCCCCGGCCCCTCTCCCTACATGGGCGAGGGGAACGAGAGCGTTGAGTTTGAGGGACATTGTGAGGTCTACCCTCAACCCCGGCCCTTCTCCCTGCATGGGAGAAGGGAGCAAGGGCCGTAACCTGCGTTTTTGCTGTAAGAGAGCGAAGGCGTTGGTCTGGCGCGTTGCAGGCAGGGAAAGAACCTCGCCCCGGCGTAGGGGCATTAAGCCCGCGCAGGCGGGCTTTGCATTTCAGAACGGGCATTTATTCCCGTTCCGGCGTTCATTCCGTTCGACGCGCATTCAGGACGCCAACAGGAGTTAAAACTCGTCGTTGGTCCAGGCAGGCGGGCCGTCGAGAAGCGCTTTGAGGGCGTCGAAACCGGCCTTGTCGTGAACGGTCAGGCGGTCGGCGCGGCGGAGGGCGTCCAGATTCGGGGCGCCGAAATACGCCTGCGAGAATGCCTGAATGTCGAGCGTGACCTGCGGCGCGGCCTGCGTCGGACGCGCCTGCGCCTGCCCACCCTCGAAAGCGGCCTGCCAGGTTCCCGTGTTCCAGGGCGCGGCCTCGTCGTGCAGGGCGAACGTGGCCTGCCCGCGCGCGTCCGGGCGGGGCTTCCATGCCTGAATCGCGTTCGCTACGTCCACGACGCGCCCCATGTAGACCGGCTCGATTTTCGTTTCGATGTCCCAACTGGTTTGCAGCGACCAGAGCGGGTCGTTGTCGGGAGCGCGCCAGGCGAATTTCTTGATCTGCATCTCGTGGCGGCGCAGCAGTCCCAGCAGGCCGCGCTGCGCCCGCGTCGTCAGGCAGATAAATTCGCGAAGGTCGGTCTGCTCTTCCTTACCGCCGCGATAGGTCAGGTAGCCCTCGGCGC
>JBBRNU010000530.1:0-3656 GCA_038230115.1 Chthonomonadales bacterium
CGAGTCAATGACGTGAATCACGCCGTTGTCGGCCTCGACATCGGGCTTGACGACTTTGGCCTTGTTGATGAAGACGCCCTTTTTGGTGTGCGTGACGGTCAGTTTCGCGCCCTCGACCGAAGCGGGCATGGACGGGCTTTTCATCTTCAGCACGTCGGCGGCTTCCACCTTGCCGCTCAGGACATGGTAGGTCAGGACGGCGATCAACTTGGACTTGTTGGCCGGGTTCGCCAGCATCGCCAGGGTCTTCTTCGGCACTTTGGCGAAGGCGGCGTCGGTCGGCGCGAAGACCGTGAAGGGGCCGGTTCCCTTGAGCGTGTCTACCAGACCCGCGGCGGTGACCAATTTCACGAGCGTGGTGAATTGGCCCGCTTTCACGGCGGTGTCCACGATGTCGTCGGCGGAAGCGCGGGGCGCGACCGAGAACAGAGCCAGCGCCGACAGCGCGGCGGGCAGCATAGCAAGCTTGAACGACTTATTCAAATCCATTCTCCTTCGTAACGTGCGCCCGGAATTTCCGATGCGGGCGCGAGCGGCATTTTCCGCGGATCGCCCTGCCATCAAGCCCGACTTGCCTTTGTCTGGCGGCGGGCTTGAGCGCGTCCAGTAAACGGGGCAGTCTCGCAATGCGCGGCGACGGCTGCTTCCACACCGGTTACGCGGCAGGCAAGCGGGAAGGTTCCTGCCCGACAAAAATATATTCGTCACGAATGATAAATTATTTGGACTGTCAGGCGGGTCTATAAAAGCCCTGTGTTAGAAGCGCGCCTGTGCCGGGCCTATAAAAGACCCGGCGAACGCGGCTTGTCTGGCCTTCTATCAGGTTCGCTTCAGTCGGGCGTCCAATCGCGCATTTTTTGGGCGGCGGCGGACAGCCCGGCGCGAATGGGCGCGAGGTCGAGGCCGGAGAAGCGGGCTTCGAGGGATGGCCCGCGCGCCCTGTCGTAGCGGCAGCGTCCGCCGAGGAAAGTCAGCCGCACGTCGGACGCGCGGGCGGCGTAGACGAGGGCGTTGTAGGGGTCGAAGGCGGGCGCGTTGTGCAGGTCGTCCAGACCGACCACGCACAGATCGGCGCGCTTGCCCGGTTCCAGCGCGCCGATCTCCTGTTCCAGGCCGAGCGCCCGCGCCCCGCCGCGCGTGGCGATTTCCACGACTTCGCGGGCCGTCAGCGCGCCGATGCGGTGTCTGGCTCCCCGCTGGAGCAGCACGGCGAAACGCATTTCCTCGAACAAATCCATCGTATTGTTGCTGGCGACGCTGTCGGAGCCAAGCCCGATTTTGCCCGCTATTTCATCGTCGCTCACGATGTCGGGCGGGACGGCGTGCGCGTCCGGGCGGCGCGGACGGCCCAGAATGCCCAGCGGCGCGACGCCGTTGCCCAATTTGGCGTTGGACTTCGGACAGTGCGCCCAGGCCGCGCCGCGCGCCCGCACCAGCGCGCGGTCACTTGCCGACGCCTGCACGCCATGCACCAGGAGGGTGCGCGGCCCGACGATGTCCAGGCTGTCCAGATACGCGACCGCGCCCATTCCCGGCGTGTCCCAGACGATGCCGCGCCGCGCGAGCATTTCGGCAATCGGGCCGGTTCCCGACCGCAGCATCTCGGCTTCGGCCTGCGACTCGGCGGCGTGAATGCAAACCGGGAGCGATTCGGCGTCGGCGAGGGCGGCAAGGGCGCGGAACAGCTCCGGGCGAACCGTATAGGGCGCGTGGGGCGAAATGCCGACCGTCAGCCGCGCGTCGCCAATCTCGGCCCGCATTCGCGCCATTTTCCCCTGCAGACCGGCGACGATTTCCGCGACAGGGTCGCGGTCGTCAATGCCAAACACTTCCTGATAGATAATTCCGCCCAGCCCCAGCGCTTTCGCGCCCCAGAACGCCGCCCCGCTGTCGGTGCAGTCGCCGATCGTCGTGACGCCGCCCGCCAGGGCTTCCGCCGCGCCCCAGGTCGCCGACGCCACCCAGTCGTCCCACGTGAGAACCGCCTTGCGCGCGGTCAATTCGCGTATCCAGGGGAAAAACGGGATGTCTTCCAGCAGGCCGCGCATCACGGTATAGTCCAAATGCGTATGCACGTTGACCAGCCCCGGCAGGACAATCGCCGCGCCCAGATCAATCGTGTCGGCGTCGGGCGGGCCATCGGCGGCGCGCACGGCGGCGATGTGGTCGCCGACAATCACGACCTCGCCGTTTTCGATGGGCGGGCCGGCAATCGGCATAATCCACGCGGCGCGCAGGGCGAAGGGTCTGCCGCCAGCGCCAAGTTCAGGCGAAATCGTCTCCGTCATGCCCGACAGTTTACCAGAATTTTCCATGAGGTGCAGGCGGGAACGTTGCGGGAGCCGCGGGAAGGAAACGACGCGCAAGAAACCGAATGGAAAGAACTAAAGGGGCGGCGGGCAAATCAATCGCGGAAGCGGAAAAGTGAAAAACGGCGGCGGGGCGAAATGGGCGGGTTGGATTGGGCTAGGGGCTATTCTGATGGCGCTGCCAGGCGTCGGGCGCGGGCAGTCGCCGCTCCCGCCCGTCTCGCTGGCCGCGTCGGAAATGCAGCGTCTGGCAGGCGCGAAAGAAACGATGGACGGGCCGTTTCCGGGCGTTCTCATCACGCCTGCGGGGGCGCGAAACGACGTTGACAGCCGGGGCGGGCCGCCGTTTCACGCGCTCGTTCTGGCTTACGCGGGCGAGGGCGGGAGCGGGGCGAGCGCGCCGGTCGTCTACGCGCGGCGCTTCGCGGTTCATGCCCCGGACGCCGACGGCCTGCCCCTGGCGCGGCGCGTGGCCCGAATGCTCCTGCTGCTGCTGGGCGAGAACCGCGCCCGACTGCGCTACCGTCCGCCCGCCAACGAGCCGACCGTCGAGGTCTGGCTGACGCGGCAGGCCGGGAACGGCTTGTCCGCCGACATCGGCGGCGAGCAATTCCGCGACCAGATTTATCTATACAACGTGTATGCCGACCGCGCCCCGACAGAATGGGCGCGCGAGGTGGCCCACGAATACGGGCATTACGCCCTGCCCGGCATTTCCGGGTTCACCGCGCCGGAAGCCTGGGCGAACGGCGTGCTGGGCGAGCGGCTTTTTTTGAAGTGGCTGCGCGACGACCTGCGCGCGGGCAAACTGCGGCCCGAAGACCTGCCCTTCGTCACGCCCGGCGAGCTGGACGCCTATTTGGAGCGGCAGGTCACGCCCCTGATCCGGCGCGTGGCGCGCGAAGGCGTCGGGGGCAGCCAGTTGACGCGGCGCGACGCGGGCGGCATGGACACTTAAACCGGCCTGGCGCTGTATCTCGACGCCGTTTATGGCAGCGCGGCGCTGTGGGACGCCATGACGCTGACCGCGCCGAAAACCGGGGGCGTTTTCGCGCAGGCTCCTGATTTCCTGCGCGCCGCGCTCGAAACTTTGCGAAGCGCCAACGACTTTACCGTCACGCCGCCGGTTGCGCCCGCGCCGGGCGAAGCCGAAACGTGCCTGATTTATGTGCCGCGCGGCGATTACACCGTGACGTGCGGCGATCCGGCCCTGACCTGGCAGTTCCCCGCCGACGCCAAAGCCCTGTACCGCAGCGGGCGAGACCGCCTGACCGCGCTGACTTCGGATTGGCGACGGCTGCGCCTGACGCGGGCAAAAACGCCCACAGCGGCAAATCCCGCCCGTCC
>JBBRNU010000531.1:0-3654 GCA_038230115.1 Chthonomonadales bacterium
GTGCCGGGCGACGTGCGTCAGCATGTGGTCGAAAAAACCGATGCCGGTCGCAAGGTCGCTCGCTCCGTCCCCGTCCAAAGTCAGCGACAGGGAAATATCGGTTTCGCGGGTCTTGCGCTCGATTGTAGCGGTACGGATCATAGGCGTGGGCGATACAATAGGAGGCGACGAAATTCACTCCGTCGCTCGGCAGCCTACGGCGAGGGCGACGAAATAAATTTCTTCGCTCGGTAGCCTGCGGCTGTGTGTCCTTCGGACACGATACGAGCGCCGTTCAAGTCTTTACTGAATTGCGTGTCCGAAGGACACACGGCGGAACGCCACAACGCGAAGAAATTCATTTCGTCGCCGCTCGATGACCAAATTAAGTCTGCCCGAACATTTCTTCGCGGACGGCGACGGCCTGCGCGTGCGCGTCGAAGCCTTCGGCGTGGGCGAACGCGGTCAGGAGGGGCGCGACAGCGTGCAGGGCTTCCGGCGTGTAGTAGATAAAACTCGACTTTTTCAGGAACGTGTCCACGTGCAGCGGCGAGGCGAAGCGGGCCGTGCCGCTGGTCGGCAGCGTGTGGCTCGGCCCCGCCAGATAATCGCCCAGCGTTTGGGGCGTGTAATCGCCCAGGAGAACCGCGCCCGCGTTTTTGATAGCGCCCAGCGCGCCCAGCGGATCGCGCACCATGAGAGCCAGATGCTCCGGCGCGCACACGTTCGCCAGATCGAACGCCTGCGCGAGCGACTCGGCGACGAGAATGGCCCCGTTACGCTCCAAACTCTCGCGCAGAATGGCCCGGCGCGAAAGCGTCGCCAACCGCCGCTCGATTTCGTCTTCCACCTGCCGGGCGAAATCCGCCGAGTCGGTAATCAGGAACGCCGCCGCCTCGACATCGTGTTCGGCCTGCGTCAGCAAATCCAGCGCGGCGAAAACCGGGTTCGCGCCCGCGTCCGCCACCACGCAAACCTCGCTCGGCCCGGCCAGCATATCCATGTCGGCGACGCCCCAGAGCAGTTTCTTGGCGACGTTGACATAGACATTGCCCGGCCCGACGATTTTATCTGCGGCGGGAACGGTCTGGGTTCCCCAGGCGAGCGCGGCAACGGCCTGCGCCCCGCCAATCGCGAAGACGCGCGCGACGCCCGCCAGCTTGCACGCGGCCAGCACGAGGGGCGCGACCTTCCCGTCGCGCTGCGCGGGCGTGCAGACCATGATTTCGGGGACGCCCGCCACGCGCGCCGGGATCGCGGTCATCAAGACCGTGCTGGGGTACGAGGCGGTTCCGCCCGGCGCATATACGCCGACGCGCTCCAGGGGACGCACGATTTGCCCGGTGATTTGCCCCGGCTGCGCGTCGAGCCAACTGGATTTCCGGTGTTTTTCGTGGAAGGCGGTGATGTTGGCGACCGCGCGCGTGAGCGCCATCCGCAGGTCGGGCGCAAGGCCCGCCTCGGCCTCGTCCCAATCCGCGCGCGGAACTTCGAGCGCGGTCAAATCTGGCGCGTCAAACTTGCGCGACAGTTCCAGCAGGCTCGCATCGCCGCGCGCCCGCACGTCGGCGATGATATCGCGCACGATGGCCTCGACGCGCGGATTGTCCTGCAAAGTGGCGCGCTTCAGGGCGGCGCAGGCGGTCGGGTATCCCTCGGCGGCAACGTGAATGACGCGCAACGCGGTAAATCTTCTTTCGTTTCGGCTTTCAATTCGGCGTTCCCGATTTGCCGCCGCCTGGGTCGTCCGCAAAAGCGGTTCGGCTTCGTCGTCTGCAAAAGCGTTCCGGGCGTGACAAAAGCAGGCAAAGCCGCCTGCGAACCACGCGCGCAGGCGGCAAATGCTTTGAATTGATGACGCCATTATACGCCGTATCGGGGCGCGAAGTCAACCGCGCCGCCGTTATCGGATCGCGCCTGACCTTGCCGAACTTTGTTTGGCGACCGTCGCCTTAGTTGCCCTGCATCGAAACCGGGGCGGAGCGCGGGCGGGCGGCTTTGCGCTTTTCCTTCTCCTGATACATGCGCTGGTCGGCGATGGCGCCCAGGGCGTTGATGTCCAGGCCGTCGCGCGGGCAGCAGGCGATGCCGATGCTGACGCCCAATCGCGGCTGATCGCCCTCGCCAGCGTCGGTCAGCCGATACCCGGCGACCGCCCGCTGGATGCGCGACGCCACCCGCTGCGCGGCGGTTTCGGTCGTCTGCGGCAGGATAACCATGAACTCGTCGCCGCCGCACCGCACCACCAGATCACCGGGACGCAGGCCGCGCTGAAACAACTCGGCCATGTCGCGCAAAACTTTATCGCCCGCCTGATGTCCGTACCGGTCGTTGATCGGCTTGAAGTTGTCCATGTCGAGATACAGCAGGACGCAGTTCTCGTCAGTATCGGCTAGACCTTCCAGCAGGCGCGCGACTGCCTGCCGCAGGTAGCGAACGTTGTACAGTCCGGTTAGCGAGTCGGTCAGCGCGTCACTGCGGGTGCGGCGCAGCAGAATGTCTTGATACAGCACGCTCTGCGCCTGCTCTGCGATCATGTTCAGGAGAAAAGCGTCTTCCTCGCTGAAGGCTTCGGCCCGCTCATGCAGCAGGTGCATCGCGCCGAACGTCTCGCCCTGATGCGTCAGGGGCGCGGTCAGCAAAGCGAGCGCGTTTGCCGAATTTCGGTTCCACGCCTCGCGCATAGCCCCGGCCTCGCCATTCGCAGGCGTCAGGCCGTTGACCGCTTCGGCGTGTGGGCCGACCGCCGCCTCGACGCGCCAATCTTCCCCGCCGGGCGCGGGGGTCGCGCCGCCTTCGGCGAGACCCGAAAACGCGCGGTTCAGAACGAAAACGCACGAGCAGCCCGGCAGAAACGAGACGATTTTGCCGCCCAGCTGCCGCAGGCGCTCGTCCTGCTCCAGCATCGGCTTCATTACCTGTGCCACCTCATACAAGGCCCAGAGTTCCGAAGCGCTGCGGCGAATATGAACGATGGCCTGATCGCTGGCGGGCGCGGCGGGCAGGGTCGGCGAGGCAGCGTTTTCCGCGTCCAGCCCTGCCACAATTTCCAGAAAAGCCGTGACCACTTCGGGGTCGAACTGAACGCCGGATTGGATTTGCAGGAATTCGCGGGCCTGCGCGAGCGACCAGGCGGGCCGGTACGCGCGCGGCGAAATCAAGGCGTCATACGTGTCGCACAAGGCCAAAATACGCGCGCCCTGGGGAATGGCCGCGCCCGTCAGTCCGTCGGGATAGCCGCCGCCGTTCCACTGCTCGTGATGATGCCGCACGATGGCGGCGACCGGGCCGGGAAAAGCGATGGGTTCCAGGATCGCCGCGCCGACGAGCGTGTGCCGCTTGATTTTCTCGAATTCCGGGGCGGTCAGCGCGGCGGGCTTGGAGAGAACGTAATCCGGCACGCCCAATTTGCCCACGTCGTGGAGCAGGGCGGCGATGCCGAGCGCGTTTCGCTCCGCCGGGAGCAGACCGAGGCGCTGGGCGACGGCTTCGACGCTGCGGCGCAGGCGGGGCAGATGGGCGGGGGCGTCCTGATCTTTGGCGTCAATGGCCGAGGCGAGCGCGGTCAGCGTCGAGAGGTACAAAGCGTCCTGCGTCTGCCGCGCGGCTTGCAGCGTGGCGATCTGACGCCGCTGACGGCGCGCGTGCAGCGCCAGCGCGCTGGCGGCGAACAAC
>JBBRNU010000532.1:0-3650 GCA_038230115.1 Chthonomonadales bacterium
AAGGCGAAAAGGACGGCGGCCATTTTCAGCAAACGCGGGCGAACGGGGATAAACAAGACGCGCATTCGGGTATCCTGACTCCAACGGAATTCGAGTGAAGAAGCGAGAGCGTAAGCGAGGCGACGAATGAATTTCTTCGCTGGTGGCGTTCCGTCAGCTCAGGGTTGAAACCTACAAGTGTCGAAAGTGGCCCGACAAGCGGCGACGAAATGAATTTCTTCGCTGGTGGCGTTCCGCCGTGCGTCCTTCGGACACGATGCCAATCGCGAAGAAGTCTGTGCTGAATTTCGTGTTCGAAGGACATACAGCCGCAGGCTACCGAGCGAAGAAATTTATTTCGTCGCTCTCTGTTACGATGCAATTCATTTCGCCGCGTCACATTCAAAAAACCTTCCAAACAGGCGGCGACTAAATTTGCTTGAGGAAGCGGCGCAAAGACAGGTAACTGCCGACCAGTCCCACGAACGCCCCAATCGCGATCAGCCCGGACACGACATCGGCGGGGCCAAGATGCGTGGGAACGTCGCCGAGGAGCGGCGAATTCAATTGCGCCACGAACCGCGACACCTCGCGCCCGCACAGCAAAATGATCGCGCTGGCGAGCGCGGCCCCGACGACGCCATGAAACACGCCTTCCAGCAGGAGCGGGAACCGGATAAAGCCGGGCGTCGCGCCCACCAATTGCATGATGCGAATCTCGCGACGCCGCGCAAAAACCGTCAGCCGGATCGTGTTCTGCACGATGAACAGCGTCGCGACGAACAGGCCCACCGCCACGCTGCCGCCCAGCACGCGAATGATGCGCGCGAAGCCCAGCATGGTTCGCACCTCTTTGCTGGCGTCGCTGATTTTAGCGACTTCGGGAAACTGCCCGGTATTGCGTAACTGCCGCGCCATCGCGTCCACATGGGTGGCGTCGCGCGCCTCGATCTCGAATTTGTCCGGGAGCGGGTTTTCAGGCATCGCCTCGGTAATCGTCGGCTCGTCGGTTTGCAGCCGCGCCCAGGCCTGCTCTTTCGTCACCAGCCGCGCGCTCTTGACGTCCGGCAATAATTGCACGCGCGCCTGCACCGCCAGCGACTGCTCGCGGGTCACTTCCGGCTTCAAAAACACGTCCACCTGGTTGAACTTTTGCGGCTGAAGTTGGGCAAACTCGTTGATACGATGCGCTGTCCACAGCGACCCGCCCAGCACGGTCAGCGCCACTGTCACGGTTCCCAGCGCGGCCAGCGACATCAGGCCGTTGCGCCGGATATTGAGCAGCCCTTCGCGGATCAGGAACCCGAAACTGCCTAAGCCCATGGCGCGGCCTCCGGCTCTTTCTTCCCATTGCCGCGCCCGACGACCGCCTCGCGATACGCCCCCTGCGCGTCGTCGCGCACCAGACAGCCCTGGGCGAAAGCGAGAACGCGGCGGGGCATTCTGTCCACGATCGTGGCGTCATGGGTGGCGACTAAGACGGTCGTGCCGCGAATGTTGATATGGTTGAGCAGTTGGGCGATGCCATGCGAGGTGTCGGGGTCGAGGTTGCCGGTCGGCTCGTCGGCGAGCAGCAGGGGCGGGTCGTTGACCAGGGCGCGGGCAATCGCCACGCGCTGCTGCTCGCCCCCGGAAAGCTGGGCCGGAAACGAGTCGGGGCGGTGCGCCATGCCGACCATTTCCAGCACGCCGGGAACCTGCCGCCGGATCGCCGCCTTGCCCGCCCCGATGACGCGCAGGGCGAACGCGACGTTTTCATAGACGGTTTTGTTGGGCAGCAACCCGAAATCCTGGAACACGATACCCAGCTTGCGCCGAAAATGGGGAACTTCGCCCGGTCGTATCGCGTTCAAGTCTTGACCGGCGACGATCACCCGTCCCTCGGTCGCCTTCTCGTCCCGATAGAGGAGCTTGAGGAGGGTGGATTTGCCCGCGCCGGTCGGCCCGACGATGAAAACAAACTCGCCCTTCGCTACGTAAAGGTCAACGTGCGAAAGCGCGGTCACCTGGTTGCGATACGCGACCGTTACGGCCTGGAGTTCAATCATAAGCGTGGCGCCGGACGTCCCGTTCTGCAAGGACACGGGGTTGGAAGGCAATTGTTCGGTATTTCGTCCCCATTAAATCACTTTTGGCCCGTCTGTGTCAAGCCTTACCCGGCAGGCCGCTTCCGCGAAAAGGAAAATTTCATGCGTCTGGAAAACAAAGTCGCCCTCGTCACGGGCGCGAACAGCGGCATCGGCATGGCGATCGCCACGCGCTTCGCGCAGGAAGGCGCGCACGTCGTCGTAAATTATCTGCCCGGCGGCGACCGGCAGGCGCAGGCCGAAGCCGAGGCGCAGGCCTTCGCCACGCCCTCGATTGCCGTTGGCGGCGACGTCAGCAAGCGCGCCGACGTGGAAAATCTGGTCGCGCAGGCGGTCGCCAAATTCGGGCGTGTGGACATCGCCGTCAACAACGCAGGCATCGAAATCAAGCGGCCTTTTCTCGACGTGACCGACGACGAGTGGAACAAAGTGCTGAACGTGAACCTGTTCGGCGCGTTCCTGCTCAGTCAGGTTGCGGCCCGGCAGATGGTCAAGCAGGGCGTTTCGGCAGGCGGACAGGGCGGCAAAATCGTCAATATCTCGTCGGTCCACGAAGACATTCCGTTCCCGGAATACACAGCCTATTGCGCTTCCAAAGGCGGCGTTCGCATGATGATGCGGAACCTGGCGATGGAGCTGGCCCCCTACAAAATCAACGTCAACAACATCGCCCCCGGCGCCATCGCCACGCCCATCAACCAGTCTGTCCTGAATGACCCGGAGGCCAGCAAAAACGCCATCAGCGAGATTCCCTGGGGGCGTTTCGGCAGGCCCGAAGAGGTCGCGTCCGTCGCCGTCTTCCTTGCCAGCGACGAGGCCGAATACGTGACCGGCAGCACCTACTACGTAGACGGCGGCCTGACCCAGCAAGTTACGCTTTATTGACGCATTGCGCTGGCAATCCGCCTAACCCCCTGGAACATTGCGGGGAGTTCGCCTAACCCCCCGGCCCCCTTCCCCACCGGGGAAAGGGGTGACGAAACAAGAGCCGTGCGCTTTTTTCCGAAACGGGAGCGAAACAGGCGAACAAAAGCGCTATCAACTTGCCAAAATTTGTAGTTGCCCTGCACACTCAATGTTTCGCGCTCCCCCTTCCCCGGTGGGGAAGGGGGCCAGTGGGGGGTTGGGCGGCTTCTCTGGATTGCCCGCTATAATACTGCGCCTCAAAACACGAAATTTTGAAAGGATTGCATGACTGAAGAAGAGAACCGCTTGGCGGATTCGATCCATCGTGACGCCGACTGGAAACACTGGGGGCCGTATGTCAGCGACCGCGCCTGGGGAACCGTGCGCGAGGATTACAGCGCGGACGGCTCGGCCTGGGACTATTTTCCTCACGATTGGGCGCGCTCGAAAGCGTACCGCTGGAACGAAGACGGCATCTTCGGCATTTGCGACCGGATGCAGAACCTGTGCTTTGCGCTGTCGTTCTGGAATGGCAAAGACGCCATTCTCAAGGAACGGTTCTTCGGGCTGACGGGTCAGGAGGGCAATCACGGCGAGGATGTCAAAGAATACTACTTTTTCTTAGACAATGTGCCGTCTCACTGCTACATGAAGGCGCTTTACAAGTACCCGCAGGCC
>JBBRNU010000533.1:0-3649 GCA_038230115.1 Chthonomonadales bacterium
CGCTCGTGCAGCAGTTCGTCGGAACGGGTGGGGACGGGAAGTACGAGCCGGAGAAGAACAAGGACTGCCCGGAAAACCTGAAGAGCCTGTACCTGGCGTTTTCGATGTACGCGCAGGATTGGGACGGCCTGCCCCCCGCCGCAACATGGCTGGACAACGAAGAGTTGACCTCGAAGGTGCGCCAGAACGAGTGGCTGCACTGCCCGACAGTCTCGAACCGGCACGACGCCAATTTCGGGTACGCCTACAACGACGGCGTGGCGGGGCGCAAGCTGAACTTGAACGGCAAGCCGCTGAACCAGATGCCCGACGCGGCGAAAACGCCCTTGGTATACGACTCGACCGACCTGGCGAAAAACGCGCACGACGCCTTCGCCAGCCTGCCGAAACCTGGACGGCACAGCGGGCGCAACAACATTCTTTATTGTGACGGCCATGTCGCGGCGGAAGCGGCCAGACCGTAGGCAAGTTCCTGCAAATGCAAATCGGGTAATACAAACAACTCTTATGGCAACGCAAGCGCAAATCAAACCGGAAAATAAGAACGCTCTCGACCGTGAAGGAACGCTGGACGCTCCGACGCGAACCGTCATCGGGTGGCAGGGTATGCGGTGTCTGCTGCCGCCGGAATGGAACGTCGCCGGGTTTTCGATGGACCGCGACAACGGCTATCTGCGCGTGGACGCGCCCGGCAGCGGCAGCATGACCGTGCAGCTGCGCTGGTTCAACGCCGCCAAACCCGCCAAGACGCAGGCGAGCCTCTACTACGTCCTCGCGCCGCGCTTTCGCAAACTGCTGAAGCGACCGGAGCCGGAAATTCCCGCGCCCGACCTCAAAGCCAACCTGGACAAGCTGTTCAAGGAGAACGCGAAGCAGGCGCGCAAGGGCAAGGCCGCTTTCGACAGCAGCGTGAAGCCGGAGCGCGTGGAAGGCGAGCAGGACGAGCGCGCGGCGATGAATTTTTCGTGGAGCGGGCAGGGGCGCGGGCAGGGCAAAATCTGGTATTGCAAAACCTGTCACCGGGTCGTGATCGCGCAGGTCGTCGGGCTGAACAAAGATCAGGCTGCGATGCAGACCGTCGCGTCCCAGCTGTTCGCCAGCCTGCAGTGCCATGCGACCGACGGCTATGACCGGTGGGCGCTATACGATTTTCAGATGGACGTTCCCGAAGATTTTCGTCTGGAAGCGCAAAAACTGCTGTCCGGCTATCTGCACCTGACGTTCGGGCGCGGCGGGGAAAAAATCGTGCTGGATCGGTGGGGTCTGGCGAACATGACCCGCAAAAAGTTTACGCTCGACGCCTGGTTTGCCAACAACGCGCTCGTGAAAGTGCAAAATCTGGCCCAAACCGAAACGCGCTCCGCGCTTGGTCATGCCGTCAGCCATTATGCGGGCGGGCTGTCGCTGGCCGGACGAATGCGCGTCCTGCGCGAGTCGAAGGCCTCGCTGCGCCGTTTCCCCTCGCAGTACGAGGGCGGCGTGTGGGAGTGCGAAGCGGAAAACAAAATTTACGCCTTGCAAGTGGTGCATAACGCCAAAACGCGAGGGCTGTGGGCGGAGGTTCTGGCGCGATGCCTCTGCCACTAAAAACCAGGCTCTATTACGGCTTCGGGCGAATGCTGCCGTTTTTGAAAATTCGCCCGCCCGTCGCTGACCGGCAAACCGCGCTCATCCTGCGCCCGGCCCGGCATTCCAGCGTGACATGGGAGAAACAGGCGGGCGGCGAGATCATTCTGACCATCCCGCAGAACGACGAGATCAACTTCGTGACGCGCACCCTGGCGAAGTGGCTGAAAGTCCCGACCGAGCGCAAAGTCGAACTGGACGAGGTGGGCGGCTTCGTGTGGGAATTGTGCGACGGGAATCATACGGTCGAGTCCATCGTGCAAAAGACCGCCCGCGAATACAAGATGAACCGACGCGAGGCCGAAGTCTCGGTTACGATGTTTATGCAGATGCTGCAAGAGCGGCATTTTATCGGTTTCTACAAGAAGGTAAGCAAAAAACTCGAAGCGGAAAAGGCGACCCAATGAGCGCAGAACAACTTCCCATCCAATCCGCCCCCATGCAAATACAAAAGCAAATTCAGCTGCCCTTCAGCAAGGCGTGGCAGATCAGCATCAAGAGCATCAAAATCCGGCTGGCGCGCTCGCTGATCACGGCTGCGGGCATTTTCCTGGGCATCGCGTTTTTCAGTTCGGTGCGAACGGGCGGGCTGTTTCCGGTCGGGGGCGGGGCCGAAGCGATTGCCGCCGCCAACCGACAGCAGTGGCTCGCGGTCATGGCGCTGCTCGTCTGCTTCGTCGGCATCATGAACTCGATGCTGATGTCGGTGACCGAGCGCTTCAAAGAAATCGGCACGATGAAGTGTCTGGGCGCGCTGGACAGTTTCGTCGTGAAGTTGTTCTTTATCGAGGCTATGCTGATGGGCGTTCTGGCGTCGGTCAGCGGCTGGCTGACCGGCTGGCTCATCATCGTCGTCGTGCATCTCATCACGTTCGGCGCGAAAGATTTTGGCGGCGTTTTCTGGACGGGAACGCTCTGGCAGGCCGTGCAGTCCATCCTGCTCGGCACAATCATCACGCTGGTCGCGGCCCTGCCGCCCGCCCGTAACGCCGCCAAGATGCCGCCCGCGCACGCCCTGCGCTCGGAAATCTAAGCGACAATATAACTGGCGGGCGTTGCCGGGTCTTTTATAGGCCCGGCTTCCGGGCCAACTTGGGACGCATTGATTTGGAACGCATTTGAAAAGCATCGGAAAGGAACCCCTGACCTATCATGGCCTCGAACGAATACGTGGTTCGCACGAAAGCGCTGGTAAAAGAGTTCACGATGGGCGACCAGACTCTGCGCGCCCTTAACGGCGTGGATTTGGACATCAAGCGCGGCGAATATATCTCGATTATGGGGCCGTCCGGGTCAGGCAAGTCCACGCTTTTCAACGCGATTGGCGGGCTGGACAAACCCAATTCCGGCTCGGTCTTCATCAATGACGTGGACATGGCGCAGTTGGACGCGCGCGAGCTGGCGTACCTGCGCTGCCATACCATCGGCTACATCTTCCAGACGTTCAACCTGATCCCGGTCATGACGGCGCTGGAAAACGTGACCCTGCCAACGGTGTTCGCCGGAATGCCGACGGACGAGGGCGTGGAGCGGGGCATCGAAGTCCTGCAAAAAGTCGGATTGGGCCACCGTCTGCACCACCGTCCGACCGAACTGTCGGGCGGGCAGCAGCAGCGCGTCGCCATCGCCCGCGCGCTCGCCAACCGCCCCTCGATTGTGCTTGCCGACGAGCCGACAGGCAACCTCGACCTGAAAACCGGCACGGAAATCATCGCCCTCCTGCGCGAACTGAACCAGAACGAGAACGTCACGATTATCTCGGCGACCCACGATTATAAAATGGTCGAGGTTTCCGACCGCGTGGTCTGGTTCCGCGACGGCAAAATCGCCAAGATCGAAGAGCGCGCCGACATCAAGGTCAAGGTCGGCGAAATGGAAGGCGAAGGAATGCTGGCTGGGTAGAGACGGCGAATTACACCTAACCCCCCGGGCCCCCACACCCCCCCGGCAGGGGGGGCCTGAAAAAGCCGCCTTAGGCAAATGACACAAAAAAAAAATCGACACGCCGAGTGGTCAAAAGAGC
>JBBRNU010000534.1:0-3645 GCA_038230115.1 Chthonomonadales bacterium
GCACGTCCCCGGCCAGATGCGTGACTTCGGTCGTGGCGAGGCCGGGGTGATGTTTGTAGCCGACGGCGAGCGGGGCGTGAATGCGGCTCACGAACTGCCGCACCTTCTTCACCCGCCCCTCATCCGGCGACACGATGACAACGTTGTCCAGCCCGTCTTTGATGCGCTGTCCGAAATAGTCCGTGAACAGGTTCAGGGCGGTCAGATGATCCACCGGCAGGTTGAAAAAGCCCTGGATCGCGTCGGAATGAAGGTCAAGGCACATCACGCGGTTGGCCCCCGCTGTCGTGATGATGTCGGCGATGAGCTTGGCCGTAATCGGCTCGCGGGGCGCGTCCTTTTTTTCCTGCCGGGCGTAGCCGTAGTAAGGAATCACCGGCGTGATGCGCCAGGGCGAGGCGCGGCGCAGGGCGTCGAGCGCTTCCAGCAGCACCACCAGGTTGGTATCTACGGGCGGGCAGGTCGGCTGAATGAAATACACGTCGGCCCCGCGCACGCTTTCCTCGAAGCGCACGTAGTTTTCGCCGTCGGGAAACTGCGTATAGAACATTTTGCCGAGCGGCACGTTGAGCCATTCGGCGACCGCCTGCGCGAGGGCGGGATGGCCCGGCCCCGCGAATAATTTGAGTTCGTGCTGCATTCCGGTTCCTGCCGCGTGCGTTGTCGTGGGCTTCCTCGCTGATTCCGTCATGGGTTCCGTTCAGGCGGCGAGATGAGATCGCCGAGGCTTCGACGCCGGCGCGAATTTCTACCGGCCTCGGCCTCAGTCAAGCATTTCAGTATAACCCGCCCCGCCCCGCCTTGTCAACGCGATTGCAAAACCGGTTCCTCGGCGACTGATGGCGCGGAGTTGAAACCCCGGTCTGGAATTGCGAAGCCCGCGTAGGCGGCCCAAATGTATATTCGTTCCAACCGCGCTATTGAGATTTAATTCGCGTTTGACAGGCGTGGAGCGGCAGGGTACACTGAGCGCAGGCGACGGGATAAAATTTGGACGCAATCAGCGCGGGCCGCATGGTCGCGCCGCGAAGGAGTGGAAACGATGGCGCAAGCGCAATTGATACAGGGAACGGGCGCGGAATTGCTACCCTATTTGCAGCGAATGCAGCATCGAAAGAATTTGCTGCTTATCATCCCGGAAGAGGAAACGCCGGAAGGGGCGCTAGACACGCCCGCGCATCTGGCGCTGCCCCCGGACACCGTATTTCGCAACGGCGTTCCACTGTTCCCCAAAAGAGAAGTCGCGCAGCCTGTCACGTTGGAACTGGTAAAGCGGTTGGCGGAGGAAGATTGACGTGGCGCTAATAGAGTTGCCGGATGTCAACGTGCTAATTGCGCTTTTCGACCCGGAACATATGCATCACGACGCCGCGCAGAACTGGTTTACCGTTGCCAGCGAGCAGGGATGGGCTACCTGCCCCCTGACAGAAAACGGTTTTTTGCGAATTGTTACCAAGCCGAACTATCCGAACGTCCGCTGGAGCGTTGTCGAAGCGACAACACGATTGACGGCTTTGATGGCGAGTTCCCCCAATTCCCACCGGTTTTATCCTGACAGCGTTTCTCTTTGCGATTCAGCCCTTTTCAAGCGAGAAGCCGTGCAGGGGACGAACCAGTTGACAGACCTATATCTGCTTGGCTTGTGCCCTCGGCATGACGCCACGCTGGTAACATTCGACGGGGGAATGCGGGAAACCGTCCGCGCTGTCGTCGGGGCAAACGCCGCCCTCATGCGCCTGCTGATGGCGTAGCGTCGCCGCGCGGCGTTTGCCAACGTTTCCACGCAAATGGGGTAGAATATAGCGCGGAGAAACGCCCCCGCCTGCGGGAACGAAAGACTTACCTTTTCAACTTATGGCGCTGCTAAATTTACCGACCCTGGCCGATGACCTGCCGGGGTTCGAGACCATCGTAAAGGCTCTGAATGGCGAGCGCGCAACCGGCGCGGTCGCCCTGGACGGTTTGGCCGGCCCCGCCAAAGGGTTCGCGCTCGCCCGGCTGTACGCCCGACTGCAAAAGCCCATTCTCGTGATGACCTACCAGCAGGAGCAGGCGCAGCGATTGTGGGACGACCTGGCGCGCTTCGGCGTCCCTGCCGACCGTGTGTGCGTCCTGCCCGCGTCGCAGGCGCTTTTTCTCGAAGGCGACATCACGGATTTTCGCGCCATTGGCGAGCGAATCGGAGCGTTGCTGACGCTTGCGAGCGGCGAGCCGTGTATCGTTATCGGAACGGCGGAAGCGATTTTGCAGCGCACGTCGCCCCCCGACGACCTGCTGCCCTACGTTCTCACTATCGAGGCGGGCGCGACCGTGGATTTCGACGCCATCCTTACCCAACTCGTCGCGATGGGTTACGAGTCGGCCAATACCGTGACCCGGCCCGGCGAGTTTTCGCGGCGCGGCGGCATTCTCGACGTGTTTCCCAGCACCCTCGAAACCCCGGTTCGCATGGAACTCGACGGCGACGAGATCGAAAGCATCCGTCCGTTCGACATCACGACGCAGCGCAGCGTGGGCAGGCGCGCGGGCGTGGACCTGGCTCCGGCCCGCGAAATTCGCCTGTCGCCAGCGCGCATCGAACCGGCGCTCGTGGAAATTCACGCCGCGTTCGAGGCCCGCAACAAGGCTTTCGCCAAAGCGGGAACTCGCGAGGCGCGCGAGGCGACCGAACGGCTCACCGACCGCTATGAAGCCGATACCGCCCGGCTGCGGCAGGCCGCGTATTTCGATGGCCTGGAACAGTATTTCCCCTACCTGACGCCGGAAACGATCTGCGCCGTAGATTACCTGCCCGACAACGGCTTGTTTTTGCTGGATGAACCGAATCAGGTCGAGGATCACTGGGATCGCATCACGACCGACATTCAGTCGGCCCGCGAGCGGCGGTGGGAGCGCGGCGATACCCTCGACGCCGACCTGCCCCATTGCCCCTACGACGCAACGCTGGCCCATCTTGAAAAACACCCGACGCTGGTTCTTTCCCTGCTCGGTCGCAGCGTGGAGGGGCTGGCCGTCCGGTCGCGGGTCAGCGTGAATTCCGCGCCGATGGAATCGTACCGGGGCCGCCTGAACGCGCTGGCCGACGAGATCGGCGTCTGGCTGTCCAATGAATGCCGCGTCCTGCTGGTTTCCGATCAGCCCTATCGCGTGCGCGAAATTCTGGCCGAGCTGAACCTGCCGGTCAAGTCGGCGGAAAGCAAAGTCGGCAGCGCGCCCGGTTTGTACGTGAGCGAGGGACGGCTGCGCGCCGGATTCAAGATCGCCGACATTCGGCTTTATCTGCTGACCGACGCCGAGCTGTTCGGCAGCGCCCGCCCGGTCGTGAACCGGCGGCGCGTAGCCGGCGGCGTGGCGATTTCGTCCGTCCTCGACCTGCACGATAATGATTTCGTCGTGCATATGCATCACGGCATCGGCATTTATCGCGGCCTGGTCAAGCGCAAAGTCGAGGGCGACAACGAGCGCGATTATCTGCTGGTAGAATATGCGGGCGGCGACCGGCTGTTCATCCCCGCCGACCAGATAGACCGAATTCAGCGCTACATCGGGGCCGAAGGCTCGCCGCCCCAGGTCAACAAAATCGGCGGCGACCAGTGGCAGCGCACGACTCAGCGGGTCAAGGAACGGGCGCGCGCGATGGCGGGC
>JBBRNU010000535.1:0-3642 GCA_038230115.1 Chthonomonadales bacterium
GCCAAGAAAGAGGCCCAGCGCGCCCGCCCCGGCAAGGAGGGTGTGCAGCCGTCCGCGCTGGCGCATTCGTCGGTCGGTTTCGCGCGCTGTCGGCGCGACGGGGAAATCCGCGTCCTGGCCCATTCCTCGCACCATTGTGTTTCGCCTCCCGTTTCCTCAATCCGTCCTCAAAATAGAAGTCGAAAATACCGCCGACTCTGGCATCGAAATGCCGCTTCTGCACTGGCTTCCACAATAACTATCGGTATCGCGCCGCGCGGCAAGTATCCTGATTTTTGCGGGATTGAGGGGAGAAGGTTTTAGCCGGGCCTTTTATCACCTTGGAATAAGTTCGTCTGCATAGAAAATCAAGCAAAAAATCAAAAAAGTTGAGAAGACCCCTTGACAGAACGAAAATCCCGCGCTACAATAACCTATCACGATATATCGTGATACTATCGTATTGAAAGGAAACCACCGTATGCACGATCGAACAAGACACGATCATTTTCACCACGCGCGCCATCCCGACTCTCGTCCTCCCGGACATCGGCGCTTTCATCACCCCGAAGCGGACGGCCCGCCTTCGCATGGACGCGGCCCGCATCCGCACGGGCGCGGGCGTCATCCCCATGATGGGGAAGGCGGCGGGCGTGGCAGAGGGCCGCAGCCGCACTTTGGCCGTGCCAGGCGGGGCGAGGCGCGCTATGTGCTGCTCGACGCTCTCCGGGACGCGCCCAAACACGGGTATGAAATCATCAAGGCGCTGGAGGAGCGCTCGTCCGGGCAGTACGCCCCCAGTCCCGGCACGGTCTATCCGACTCTGCAATTTCTGGAAGAACTCGGCCTGACGCGCGTTGAGCAGACCGGCGAGCGGCGCGTCTATCATTTGACCGACGCAGGACGGGCCGATTTGGACGCCCATGCCGACGATCTGACCGCTTTTTGGGCGCGGCTGACAACTCCCGCCGCGTCTCCGGCCAGCCAGACCGAAATCGGCTTTTTGCAGGAAGAAATGGAGCATCTGGCCCAGACGGTCTGGGGCGGCCTGCGGGACACGGCTCGCCGCGGCGACGCCGCGATGATCCGCAGCCTGCGCCAGACCGTCGCGCAATGCCGCGAGCAGGCGCGCAATCTGCTCGCCGGATCGGACGCCGCCCCGGACGGGCCAAATTCAGGAGAAAACGCATGAGCGACTTCGACAACTCCACCCATGCCTACGACCAGTACATCAGCGCGCTGTTTGCGCCCGGCGACGCCGTTCTCCACGACGCGCTGGCCGACATGAAGCGCGAAAACGTGCCGGGAATAAACGTCTCGGCCAGCGAGGGCAAGCTGCTGCACGTGCTGGCGCTCCTCAGCCGGCCCCGGCGCATCCTGGAAATCGGGACGCTCGGCGGCTACAGCGCGATCTGGCTGGCCCGCGCCCTGCCGGAAGACGGAAAACTGATCTCGCTGGAACTCGACCCGCATCACGCCGACGTCGCCCGGCGCAACATCGAGCGCGCTGGATTATCGCGCAAAGTCGAAATCCGGGTCGGCCCGGCCCTCGATTCCCTGACGCGCATGACGGCGGACGGCGAAGCGCCGTTCGACCTGCTCTTCATTGACGCCGACAAAGACGGCTACGTGGACTATCTGCGGCTGGCCGCGCCGCTCGTCCGCGCGGGCGGCCTAATTCTGGGCGACAATACGCTGCCGGACGCGGTTCTCGACCCGGCAGGAAACAGCGGAACCAAGCGCTACAACGCCTCCGTCGCCGCGCATCCCGATCTGGTCTCGATTATTGTTCCCGTGCTTCGCAGCCGGGGCATTGACGGCCTGTTGATTTCCGTCAAAAAGTCGGCATAAGACACGAAAAGCCAGGCGGCGTTTAAAAAGATTTCTCTTTGCGAAGGAATTGACTGCCAGGCCGCGTAACAAAAGGGAAATCAACCCGCGCAAAGGAGTTCGTAATGCGAATCGCGCCTCTGTTCGCCCTCGCCGCCGTCCTCGTCCTGCCTCTGGCCTGGACGCCGCAGGCTCTCAGTCAGAAGACCGCCCACAAAATGGGTCACAAAACGCCTCCTAAAAAAGCCGCCGCGACGGGTTCCGCCGCCTCGCCCGCGCTCATCGCCGCTGGCAAGACGCTGTCTTCGGAAAAGAAGTGCAATACCTGTCACAGCGAAAACCTCGCGGGCAAGCCCAACTTCGCGCCCAGCCTGCGCGCGGCGGGCATCACGCAAAAATATAACGCCAAGACTTTCGCGGTTGTCATGGACACCGGCGTCACCGAAGATGGCGGCAAAGTGAAAGCGCCAATGCCGGTCTACCACCTGCCCGCCAAAGACAGCGCCGCGCTGTACGCCTATTTCAAAACGCTGAAATAGAAGTCCTTCCAAAGAAAAAGCGCGCCAGGCGAAGCGAATTTGCCCGGCGCGCAACCCCAACACCCCGAAATTCTTCCTTCGCGCCCGATGCGCGCCCGCGAAATCCGACTCTCTAAACGTCGTCGTCCACGTCGTCCTCCTCCGCTTCCGGCTCGTCGAAATCCGTGTCGGGGTCGGCTTCTTCCGCCGCCGCGCCATACGTGTCCACCGCTTTCAACGGATTGTCGTTGCCGCGCGCCGCGCTGCGGCGCAGCGGCTCCACGTCGGCCATGCCCGCCATCGCGGGATGCTTCTGGCGCGCTTCGTCGCTGATGAATTTTACCTTGATGTCGGCCATCCACAGGGGAATCTTCGGCATCGGCTTGCCTGTCTCCGAACAAAGCACCTCGCGCACTTCCAAATCCGGCTTACGCATTCGATATACTCGCTCTCTTCTGTTAAACGGAGCGCGGGCAAACCCGGCTTCATGCCGACCGCCCGCGCCGACAAGTTAGGAAGGGGTCGTTTTTACGGGTTTGGCGCCGGGCGGCGGAGCCTGCCGAATCGAGACCACGCCGTTAATCAGCATCAGAACGCCCGCGCCCAGATAAATCAGCGAGGCGGACGGGTTCGGAACCTGGCCCGGCTCGGTCAGGAAGCGCCCGCCGGTCGCGAACCCAATGATGCTGACGCCAATCAGCGCGAGGCCAATCAACACAAACATATTCAAATAGCGCAGCGCCAGCATTGCGAGTTGTCCTCCGGGAAAGTTTTCGACACGCTTACCCGTTAGTATACCGTAATTTCGCCGCCCCGGTTTCGTCGCGTCGAACCGCCCGCCAAAATCATCGTCTGTATTTAACACGTCTTCAACATACCCTACGAAAATTTCGCCCCCGTTTTCATGCCGGACATGGAAAAAATACCTGTCGCGTTGCGGCGCGATTTTTCCCTTTGCGCGCTAACGAGGGGAGTATGAAATAGGTAGACATATCTACATGTTTGAAAAACAAAACGCGGGCAGTCTGGGGAAACGAAACGTTCGCGCCGATGATGGTTCCTATAAATTAACCCCAGTATTGGGTTGAAGTACGTAGACAAAGAGTGTCTCTTTAGCGAAGTCACGTTTCTGGCAGTGGTTCCGAGTACAATGGAGTTACCACACTTCAAATACTCAGGAGCCACTACCATGAACAGTATAGTAGATACGCTGACCCAAATCTACGTTTTCGTCGCGGATTTTCTCAAGGCGCATCCTGCCCAAGCCCGCTGGCGACGCTCCAACAACGCCGTCCCTGCCTTCACGGATGCCGAA
>JBBRNU010000536.1:0-3637 GCA_038230115.1 Chthonomonadales bacterium
CAAGCAGGAATATGAAAGTCAGCATCACAGCAGGGTCACGGTTATAAAAACCGTGCCTGGGGAGCCTTCGGCTAAGCGTCCCTGGGGACGCCATGCCGTTTTGACAATGGTTTTGCCAGACCGCATGGCGCGTTTTTATAAATAGATCGAACCGTCATTCTTCGGCGGATACGGCTTCCCATTCCGTCCAGAGGTTGCCAGCGGCATGATGGCGCTTCTGGTTTTGCACGTAGGCGATCACGCTGGGAAGGTGCGAGCGGCTGACGCTGAACACGCCGAAGCCTTCCTGCCAGCGGAACAGTTCGTCCGGGCGCAAGGTTTGCCGAACCAGCGTGGACGAAACGCCTTTGACCTGCTTTGCCAGTTGGCTCGCCGTGACGCTTGTGGTCACGCGCGCCGCAAGATGCACATGATCGGCCAGGCCGCTAATCGCCAGTACGGAGCAGTGCAGGGTTTGGGCCTCGCTTTCGATGCAGCGATACACGTCCCGCTCGATTTCCGGCGTCACGAGCGGCAGTCGCTGCCAGGTCGCCCACACCAGTATGCAGATAAATTTCCGCCTTGCTGCGTGGCATCCCGCCTCCTGCTGCGGCATCGGCGTCCCCAGGGACGCTCAGCCGAAGGCTCCCCAGGCACGGTTTTTATAACCGTGACCCTGCTGTGATGCTGACTTTCATATTCCTGCTTGTTGGCGGAGCGGCCTTGGCGTTCGTGAGTCGGGGCTTTCATAATCGCGCCCCCCTTCGTTTATTCCACGCCTGCCAGCGCGAGCGTTTTCCGTAGGGCTGCCTCGTCGAAGCCTTGAAGGACGCCGAGGATTTTGCCATTCGCGGCTACCAGATAATTGACGGGCGGGCCGGGAACGCGATACTTTTCGGCTACCGGGACGCCGCCGAGCGCGCAGCGCATCCCGTACCCCTGTTCCCGCCACAATTTGGCGATCAGGGGCGTTTCGTCCTTGCCGTTCAAGTTGATGGAAACGATGTCGAACCCCTTGCCCTTGAGGTCGGTCAGCAGTTTGCTCAGGTGAGGCAACTCCTCACGGCAATAGCCTCAATGGTAGCCCCAGAAGTTCAGCAGAACGACTTTGTTGGTTTTCAGCAGGGCTGCCAGCGAAACCTTCTGGCCGTCGGTTTGGGCGAGCGTGAAATCCGGCGCGGTTTTGCCCGCGCGCAGCAGCGGCGCGTCGTCTTCGGGCGCCGCTTTCGGCTTGGTCTTTGCGGGCGCGGCGCGTTTCGCGGGCTTCGCCTTCCGCGCTGGCGCGGACTTGGGCGGATTTGCCGTCGCCACGCCAGACGCAAGAACGAACGCGCCCAGCGCGGCGAATAGCAGCCGGAAAGAACGTCGCCGGTTTCGTCCCCATTTTCCCGGTCGGATTGCGAGCGCCTGTGAGTCCGCTTGCAAAGACAATTTCATAGGTTAGGCTCCGGTTGCCGGTTCCGCTTTGAAGGCGGGGCGGGCGATAGAAACGTCGTCGGCGGTCATCGTGTCGCCTTCGCGCAGATAGCGGTCGCGCTCGCCCTGCTTCAGGGTGCGCCAGATCAGGAACTGCTTGCGGAGCGTGTTCAAGAAGCGGCGGTTTACGCGCTTCCAGTTCGAGATGTCGCCCGACTCGCGATCCACGACCAATCGGATATCGTACACGTCCTGCGTTTCGGTCGGCAGAGTCTCGATTGCCACGCGCTGTGACACGCCCAGGTCGAAGGGAGCCAGCCACGTCATGCACTTGATGCGATAAGCCGTGCCATGCTCTCCGGCGAACTCCTCGCGCTGCACGCCCTGCGTCACGAAATCACCGATGCTGTACTCTTCATACGCCCCGAACCATTCGGCCAAAAACGCATTGAGCGGCTCGGCCTGGTTGCCCGTGACCGCGAAGGGCAGCGGCACGATCCAGTGGTCGCCCTCCGGGTCGGGGATTTTCCACGTGCGATCCATCGAGGGCGTCGCGACCTGCGCCGCCTTGCGCGCCGGATAAATGGTCGAGAGGAGAACGACGCCGACGACCAGCAGCGTCGTCATGACCGCGCTGACGCTGGAGAAGTTGAGGTACAAATCCGGCAGCCAGTGCGTGACCGCGAGCAGCTTGCTGACGCCCTGTCCGATGAGATACCCCATGACCGAACCCAGGATCGCGTACACCATCGCCTCGGCGATGAACAGCATCCCGATGTGGGAGGGGGCCAGGCCGATGGACGAGAAAATGTGAATTTCTTTGATGCGCTCGAAGACCGAGCCGAGCATCGTGTTGAGAACGATCAGCGCGGCAATCAAGATCGGGAAGAAAACCGTTTCCACGCCCTTCGAGGAGGTCGCCCCAATCGAAGAGTAGCGCTTGATCGCGCCCCGGTCTTTCGGGTTCGTCGCGGTCGGGTTCGTGATTTGCCCGGCGTACAGGTTCAGGCCCAGCCGGTGCATCAGCGGATCGAGCCGCTTCAACACCGTTTTCGGCTCGCCGAAGTCAATGGCAATCGAGCGCAATTCCCCACCCAGGTTCGTGGCCGTCTGGTACGGGATGAAGAATACCATGTCGGGTTCCAGGTGCATGTACTCTTTGAAGCCCGCATCGCCGCCGCCCTTGCCCGTTTTCGAGAGCTTGTTCATGGCGATGAAGTCCACCGGCGTCAGGATTTCGTTGTCCAGATCGGCGACGTCTTTCAATTTCGACGAGTCGAGGATGCCGATGACCGTGTATTCCACGCCGCTGTAAGTAATTTTGGCCTTGCCGACGTCGGCGGGGTCTACGCGCAGGACGCTGGCAATCGTGTCCGGGAGGACGACCGTATACACGTCGCCGGGCGCAAACCAGCGTCCCATCGGTTTGCCCTTGTCATCGGTCATCAGGGCGTCCTGCGGGTGCGTGATACGGGCCTCTTCCGGCGACAGACCGCACAGGGCTTTGGCCTCGTACTGCTTGTCGGCGCGCTTCAAGGTCAAGAAGGACTGTTCGCCCATCTGCGTGCCGAAGAACCAGGCGCGCGGCGCGACCGCGTGTTCGCGTCCGAACTCGTCGGCGAGCAGGCGGTAGGCCGGTTCCTGCAACTGATCCCACATCGCGGTGCGGATCATGATGCCGTTATAGCGCGGGCCGTGATCGCTCGGCGCGGGAACTTCGTTGAAGCGCATCGTCTGCACGACGGACGTGAAAGAGAGTACCGTAAACGTCAGCAGCACGAGCGTGACGCAGGTCAGGAAGGTGCGCGCCTTGCGCCGCCGCATGTTCGATATGCCCAGGTTGAAGGCCGCGACCGCGACGGACACGCGCCCGATGTCGGCTTTGTGAACGCCGCCCGCGCTCTGGTTCATCTGCTTGAGCTGCTCTTCGAACTTGCCCGCGATCAGGCCGATGACGATGGCCGACAGCGACAGCATAATGAAGGCGAGGAGGACGATAATCGGCTGGCCCGTGATGTCGAACGCGGGGTGAATCTGCGTGAACAGCACGAAGATTCCCAGGAAGATCAGGCCCGCGACCGAAAGCTGGCGCTTGAGGTCGAAGAAGCCGAACAGCAGCCGCTCGGCGAAATAAGCGAACGGCAGCAGTAGGGCGAGATAGAACAGGACGCCCTGCACAACGTCCATCGCCGTCTGCTGCACGTCGGGATAAGCGCGCGATTCCAGCCCCCAGGCTTCGCGC